>NZ_JBEXHY010000006.1:0-126925 GCF_040608295.1 Micromonospora sp. NPDC005197
TTTTTTTTTCTTTTTGGTTGTTTGTTCTGGCCCCGCTCTTTTCTCCTATTTTCTATTATGCACCGTTGGGGCGGCGGTAACACCCCCCCCCCCCCGACGCCGTGATGGACCGCGTCCAGACCCGACAGAGGACAGTGACCATGGACGACACCATCCTCGAGATGCGTGGTATCACGAAGACCTTCCCCGGGGTGACCGCGCTGGAGGACGTCAGCCTCGCGGTGCGTCGGGGGGAGATCCACGCCATCTGCGGTGAGAACGGCGCCGGCAAGTCCACCCTGATGAAGGTGCTGTCCGGCGTCCACCCCTCCGGCTCGTACGACGGGGAGATCCTGTTCGACGGCAAGCCGATGCAGTTCCGGGGCATCCGGGACAGCGAGGCCAACGGCATCGTCATCATCCACCAGGAACTCGCCCTGGTGCCCTACCTGTCGATCGCCGAGAATCTCTTCCTCGGCAACGAGCGGCGTGGCCGTGGCGGGCTCATCGACTGGAACCGGGCCAACGCCGAGGCGGCCGAGCTGCTGGCGTCGGTCGGGCTGCACGAGAACCCGGTCACCCCGGTCATCCAGCTCGGCGTCGGCAAACAGCAGCTGGTGGAGATCGCCAAGGCGCTGTCGAAGAAGGTGCGGCTGCTCATCCTGGACGAGCCGACGGCCGCCCTCAACGACGTCGACTCGGCGCACCTGCTCGGCCTGTTGCGGCAGCTCAAGGAGCAGGGCATCACCTGCATCATGATCTCGCACAAGCTCAACGAGATCACCGCGATCGCCGACTCGACCACGGTCATCCGCGACGGCCGCACGGTGGAGACCCTGGACATGGGCGCCGCCGACGTGAGTCAGCAGCGCATCATCCGGGGCATGGTCGGGCGCGACATCGAGAGCTTCTACCCCGATCGCGTCTCGTCGCCGGGGGACGAGGTGCTGCGGATCGAGGACTGGTCGGTGCGGCATCCGACCCAGGAGCGGATGGTCGTCGAGGGCGTCAGCGTGTCGGTGCGCGCCGGCGAGGTCGTCGGCATCGCGGGGCTGATGGGCGCCGGCCGGACGGAGCTGGCTATGAGCGTCTTCGGCCGCTCCTACGGCCGCGACATCCACGGCAAGCTCTTCGTACGCGGGCAGGAGGTCAACGCCCGTACCGTCGCGGAGGCCATCGACAACGGCATCGCCTACGTCACCGAGGACCGCAAGCGCTACGGCCTCAACCTCATCGACGACGTCCGGCGCAACGTCTCGGCCGCGGCCCTGGACCGGCTGGCCCACCTCGGCTGGGTGAACGGCAACGAGGAGATCAAGGTTGCCGAGGCCAGCCGCAAGGAGATGAACATCCGGACGCCCAGCGTCATGGCGGTGGTCGGCAAGCTCTCCGGGGGCAACCAGCAGAAGGTCGTGCTGTCGAAGTGGCTGTTCACCGACCCGGATGTGCTGATCCTGGACGAGCCCACCCGGGGCATCGACGTCGGCGCCAAGTACGAGATCTACACGATCATCAACCGGCTGGTGGCCGCAGGTAAGGCGGTGATCGTGATCTCGTCGGAGTTGCCCGAGCTGCTCGGCATGTGCGACCGCATCTACACCCTCGCCGCAGGCCGGATCACCGGCGAGAAGCCGGTCGGCGAGGCGACCCAGGAGAGCCTCATGGAGCTGATGACCAAGGACAAGGAGCTCGTCGGATGACCAGCATCAAAACCCCTTCGACGGAGCGCCCGACGCCCCCGGACAGCACACCCGCCGCCGCCCTGCACAGTGGGACGAGCGACCTGCGGGCGCTGGTGTTGAACAACCTTCGGCAGAGCGGGATCTACGTCGCCCTGGTCGTCATCGTCGCGCTCTTCGCGCTCCTGACCGACGGGGTGCTGCTGAGTCCCGGCAACATCACCAACATCGTCCTGCAGTACTCGTACATCCTGGTGCTAGCGATCGGGATGGTCATTCTCATCATCGGCGGGCACATCGACCTGTCGGTGGGTTCGGTGGTCGCGCTGACCGGCGCGGTCTCCGCCGTCCTGGTGATCCAGCAGGGCCACCCCTGGTGGGTGGGCATCGTGGCGGCACTGGCCGTCGGTGTCGCGGTCGGCGCCTGGCACGGGTTCTGGGTGGCGTACGCCGGCATCCCGGCCTTCATCGTGACCCTGGCCGGCATGCTGCTCTTCCGGGGCCTCACGCTGCAGGTGCTCGACAACATCTCCCTGTCGCCCTTCCCGGCCGAATACCAGAAGGTCGCGGCGGGCTTCCTCAACGGGCTGCTCGGCGGTCAGGGCTTCGACGCGTTCACGCTGCTCATCGGCGCTCTCGCCGTGGCCGGGTACGCGGTGAGCGGCTTCCGCACCCGCCTGGCGCGCATCCGCTACCAGCAGCCGGTCGAGTCGTTCCCGCTGTTTGTCGCCCGGGTCGTCCTGGTGGGCGCGGTCCTCATGTACTTCGCCTGGCAGTTGGCGCACGCCCGAGGGCTGCCGATCGTGCTGATCATCCTGGCCGTGCTGGTGCTCGTCTACGGCCTGCTCACCCGGCGTACGGTCTTCGGCCGCCAGGTCTACGCGATCGGCGGCAACCTCTCGGCGGCGGCGCTGTCGGGCGTGAAGGTCCGCACCGTCAACTTCTGGATGTTCGTCAACATGGGCTTCCTCGCGGCGGTGGCGGGCGTCATCTACTCGTCGCGGTCCAACGGGGCGCAGCCCGCAGCCGGCAACATGTTCGAGCTGGACGCGATCGCTGCGGCGTTCATCGGCGGCGCGGCGGTCACCGGTGGCGTGGGCACCGTGGTCGGCGCGATGGTCGGTGGTCTGATCATGGCGGTGATGAGCAACGGCATGCAGCTGATGGGCATCGACCAGTCGACGCAGTCGGTGGTGAAGGGGCTCGTCCTGCTCGTCGCCGTCGCGTTCGACGTCTACAACAAGCGCCGCGCCGGTACGGCCCGCTGACACGACGACACTGCACACGTGTGCCCCTACCCGTCCCACGGGCAGGGGCACACGTCGTTAGGCGCCGCGGGGCGTTTGGCGCCGCGGGCGTTCGGCAGCGCGGGCGTTCGGCAGCGCGGGCGTTTGGCGGTGCGGGCGTTCGGCGGTGCGGGCGTTCGGCTGCCCGGCCACGTCGACTCCGCGGTGCGGCGCCCACAGAAGCCCGCGCCGCGTCGCCGTCGGCGGAGGCTCGCGCCGATGCCGGAACCGCCTTGCCGGAGTCGGCCCCACCTTCCTCAAGCGCTGTAGAGCTGCCCCAGATATGGGGCGGCAACCCCGCGGCACGCAACAGGGCTCGCGGCCACGCCGGTGACGACCGCCGTGCCGGCAACGGCCGTCCTGGTGACGACGGCCGTGCTGGGTGGGGACGGCCGTGCTGGTGGCGATGGTCGTTCGGTGACGATGGTCGTTCGGTGGCGACGGCCGTGCTGGTGGCGATGGTCGTTCCGTGGCGACGGCCGTGCTGGTGGCGATGGTCGTGCTGGTGGCGACGGCCGTGCTGGGTGGCGACGGCCGCGCGGTCACGCCGTCCTTTCGCGGTCCATGGACGGCCCGCCGTAGAGACGGACGGTGTCGTCGGGCTGTCGATGCCGCAGATCTTGGACAGTTTCCGTTTTCTCGTAACGGAAACTGTCCAAGATCTGCATTGGCGAGGTGTCGTGATGGGTGTGCGGTCCTTCGTCTGCGGCCTGGCGTGCGGTTGGCGAGGGGCCGGGTGCGTGCCGCTGGCGAGGGTCAGGGGTCTGTGCTGCTGGCGATTGCACATGGTCCGCGAACTCGACCGGCATGACGACTTCCGCGCCGGGCGGGTGGGTGGCCCATATCTGGGGCAGCTCTACAGGGAACCGCACGGAACACTGGGCCGCCGGCCGTAGCGCCGTGCCGCCTGCCGCGCTTGCCGCAGCGCCGCCTGCCGCAGCGCCGCCTGCCGCAGCGCCGCCTGCCGCAGCGTCGTGCCGCAGTGCCGCAGTGCCGCCTGCCGCAGTGCCGAGTCGCCGCGCCCACTGCTGCGGGGTGCCGCGGGTATCGCGTGGGGGCGGTGCGGGTGTTGCAGGTGCCGCGGGTGCTGCGGTGTCGCGCGCCGCTGCGAGGGGTGATCCCGCCGCCCCGGTAGCGGGGGCGGCGGGATCAGGCGGTCAGTGGCAGGCGCCGGTGCCGCTGTCGTTGTAGGTCTGCCCGGCGACCGGCACGAACTGCCAGTCGTAGCTGGCGGAGTGCAGGGTGAACTTCAGGACCCCGAACGCCGAGCTGTTGCGGGCCTCGCTGTTGGGCTGGATGGTGCCGAAGCCGTAGTGGTCGGCGCCGCCCATCCCGGCGACGAAGCTGCGCATCCCCCGGCTGGCGTCGTAGCCGCCGGCGGGGTTCATCGGGCCGAACCGCTCGTACACGTGGTTGTGGCCCCAGACCACGACGTCGGCGTTGTAGTCGTAGAGCGCCTGGTACAGCGGGCGGGTCGACGTCGACGGCGCGTGGTTGGAGCTGGACGTGAACAGCGGGTGGTGCCAGTACGCCAGCGTGCACGGCTTGCTGGTGGCCGCCAGGTCAGCGCGCAGCCACTGCTCCTGCGTCGACCCGGCCGACATGCTGATGTTCGAGTTCAGCGACACGATGTGCCAGTTGCCGAGGTCGTAGGAGTAGTACCCGCGACCGCTCGGGCCGGCGGTCGTGCCGAAGTAGTTGTAGTAACCGGTCGCGCCGGACGTGTTGTAGTCGTGGTTGCCCGGTGACGGGCGGGTGCGCGCCTTGTGCCGGCCCCAGGTGGGTTCGTAGTAGCTGGCGAACTGGGATGCGGTGCCGCTGTCGTAGACGTTGTCGCCGGTCGTGAAGACGGTGCCGGAGATGTTGTCGAGCAGCGCCGCCGTGGCGGTGTCACCGGAGCCGGAGGTGGCGATGTCACCGGCCCCGACGAGGACCGGATCGCCCGACGGCGGTGTCGTGGTGCCGGTCGTGACCACCAACTGCGGGGCGTCGCCTCCACTCTCCCGCGTGTCGTAGTAGGCGCCGTCGCCGCTGGTCGAGGTCGCGCCGAAGCTGAAGGTCCCGTTGCCGGTGACCGCTGAGGTGACGTCGACCTCGTACCAGGTGTTGCCGGCGACCGCGCCGAGCGACCCGAGGGTGGCCCCGTCGATCGTCGGCTGGTTGCTCCAGGTCGTGCCGGTCTCCGACCAGGTGGTGTTGGACATCGTCCGGAACGTGCCACCGGCGTCGCTGCCGCTGTTGCCGCTGATCGTGCGCAGCCGCAGCTTGGCGCTGGTCACCGTGCCGCTGACACCGCTCACCGTGAAGCGCAGGAACATCCGCCGTGCGGGTGAGTTGTCGACCACGATCTGCGTGGACGTGCCGTAGTTGGTGGACGCCGTGTCGCTCTGGACGTAGGTGTCGGCGACCGGCGTGAACGTCACGCTCGCCGCGGAGGCCGCGCCCGAGCCGGTCAGGACGACGGCGGCGGTGGCGGCGACGAGCACCGCGACCGTCCCGATCGTGACCGGTGGGCGGGCGATTCGAATGTCCATCCAGGACCCCTTCGTTGCGGGTGGAAAGCGCAAGGAATGTAGGAAGGTCGATGAACCGGCGGACTGCCGCCAGGTGAAACAGTACGCTCAAGCAACGAAACATCTCGATGTTTCTCCGATGTTCACCCACCGCATGTTTGTCCGCCCCTCGCGGTCCCTTGTGACGCCCCCGACCGGATCGTCACGATGGCTGACCGTCGCCCACCGATCAGAGGAGATGCGCGTGTACCTGTCGTCCGTCTCCCGGCCGGTCACCGACCCGCCCGACGCCGGGCCACGACGCCGACGGCTCGCGCTGGTCAGCGGCAACGTGGTCGCGCTCGGCACGGTCAGCCTGATCACCGACATCTCGGCCGAGATGGTGGCCGCCGTCCTGCCGCTCTACCTGGTGCTGGGCCTGCAACTCAGCCCGGTGGCCTTCGGCGTGCTCGACGGGGTCCACACGGGCGCCACCGCGCTGCTGCGGGTCGTCGGCGGCTTCCTCGCCGACCGGTTCCGGCGGCGCAAGCTGGTCGCCGGCGTCGGCTACGCACTCTCTGCCGTCGCCAAACTCGGCCTGCTGCTCGCCGGCCGGTCGGTGCCCGCGATCGGCGCCGTCATCGCCGTCGACCGGCTCGGCAAGGGTGTGCGCAGCGCGCCCCGCGACGCGCTCATCACGCTCTCCACCCCGCCCGAGGCCCTGGGCCGGGCGTTCGGGGTGCATCGGGCGATGGACAGCGTCG
The DNA here is from genome assembly GCF_040608295.1 of Micromonospora sp. NPDC005197. NCBI lineage: Bacteria > Bacillati > Actinomycetota > Actinomycetes > Micromonosporales > Micromonosporaceae > Micromonospora > Micromonospora sp. NPDC005197. The sequence goes on from NZ_JBEXHY010000006.1 coordinate 6,201, forward strand.
GCGCGTTCCTCGGGCCGCTCGTCGCGTTCGCCGTCCTGCTGGTCGTCGGGCAGTCGTACGACGCGGTCTTCGTCACCAGCTTCTGCGTCGCCGTCCTGGCCGTCGTCGTGCTCGTGCTGTTCGTCCGGGAGCGACCGACCGGCGAGCCGGCCGACGGGCCGGACGAGCCCCGGGTCTCCGTCCGCGAGGCGTTCGGCCTGTTGCGCAGCCGGCCCGCCCGTCGGCTGCTGCTGGCCGCGACGATGCTCGGGCTGGCCACCATCGGCGACGGCTTCGTCTACCTGGTGCTCCAGCGCCGGGAAGACCTTGGCCTGCGGTGGTTCCCGCTGCTGGCAGTGGGCACCAGCCTGGCCTACCTGGTGCTCGCCGCACCCCTCGGCGTGCTCGCCGACCGGATCGGGCGGTTGCCGGTGGTGGTGGGCGGCTACGTGGCCCTCGGCGCGACCTACCTGCTGCTGTCCGGGCCGGCGCACGGCTGGCCGGCGCTCGCGTTGACGCTGGCGCTGTACGGCGCGTTCTACGCGGCCACCGACGGCGTGCTCATCGCGCTCGCCGGGCCGGTGCTGCCACCACGGCTACGGACCACCGGGATCGCGCTGGTCCAGACCGGGCAGGCGCTGGCGTACCTCGTCTCCTCGGTCCTGTTCGGGCTGGCCTGGCAGGCGTGGGGGCCGCAGACGGCGGTCCGGGTGGCGGCCGTGGCCGTCGTCGGCGTCCTGGTCGTCACCGTGCTCCTGCTGGCCTCCCCGCTCCGCCCCAGTCTCCGGAAGGTGTCCCCATGAGCGCGATGTCGACCCGGGCGAAGCTCGGCGTGGTGGCCGCCAGCGCGGTGCTGTTGGCCAGCGTGGCGGCCGGCTACGCCGCCATCGCCGCCGAGCCGGCCCGGACCCCGCCGCCGACCGCCGCCGGGGACCAGGCGGTCACACTGGCGCCGGGCCCGCGCCTGCTGGCCATCACCGACCGGTACGTCTCCAGCGTCGCGACCGCCGATCCCGCCGGGCCGCGTACCGTCTCGGGTCTGGAATGCCTGCGGGTGTACGCGGCCGCCGGCACCGGTGTCTGCCTGCGGCCGGAGACGGCGTGGTCGTACCAGGTCGTGGTGCTCGACGCGGCGCTGCGCCAGAAGCGGACGCTCAGCGTGCCCGGCCTGCCCAACCGGGCCCGGGTCTCGGCCTCCGGCCGGATGGTCTCCTGGACGACGTTCGTCGGGGGCGACTCCTACACGGCGAGCGGCTTCTCCACCCGCACCGGAATCCTCGACACCGTCACCGGCGCCACCGTGACGTCGCTGGAGGAGTTCGCCGTCACGCGGGACGGTCGCGGCTACCGCAGCCCCGACGTCAACTACTGGGGTGTCACCTTCACCGCCGACGACAACCACTTCTACGCCACCATGGCCACCGGCGGCAGGCGGTACCTCGTGCGCGGCGACGTGGCCGCCCGGACCGTCGAGACGATGCGGACGAACGTGGAGTGCCCGTCGCTGTCGCCCGACGGCACCCGGATCGCCTTCAAGGAGGCGATCGACGCCGACCCGACGAAGGGTTGGCGGCTGTCGGTCCTCGACCTGGCATCCGGGCGGGTCACCGCGACGGCGGAGACCACCAGCGTCGACGACCAGGCGGCCTGGCTCGACGACGCCACGCTGGCCTACACACTGCGCCAGAGCGACGGTCGGCCCGACGTCTTCAGCGTCGCGGCCGACGGGTCCGGTACGCCGAAACTGCTGATCCCCGGTGCCGAGTCGCCGTCGCCGCTGACCTGACGGCCCGGCCGCCAACCTCGGCGGCCAGGACACCTGACCGCCTTGCCGCGGTCGACGTCCCGTCACGTCGGCTTCCGCGCCGCAGCCTTCGCCGTTCATCGACGGCCTCGAAGGTATGGACCATGACAAGGCTGAGCCGTCGCGTATTCGTCCTCAGTGGACTCGCTGCCGCCGGCGCCGCGGTGACACCCTGGCAGGGTGCCCGCGCCGCGGTCCCGTACCCCTTCAAACTCGGTGTGGCGTCCGGTGATCCGGCGTCCGACAGCGTGGTCCTGTGGACCCGGCTGGCGCCCTCGCCGCTCAACGCCGACGGGCAGGGCGGCATGGCCAACGCCGACGTGACGGTCGAGTGGCAGGTGTCCACGACGGACCGCTTCTCGTCGCTTGTCGCGTCCGGCTCGGTGGTCGCCCGCTACGCCGACGCCCACTCGGTGCACGTCGTCGCGGGCGGCCTCGCCGCCGACTCCGACTACTACCGGTTCCGGGCCCAGGGGCAGATCTCCCCGGTGGGACGTACGCGGACCGCGCCGGCCCCGGGCACCTTCGGCCGCGACCTGGTCATGGCCTTCGCGTCCTGCGCCCACTACGAGGCCGGCTACTACACCGCGTACCGGCGGATGGCCGAGGAGAACCCCGGGCTGATCCTGCACCTCGGCGACTACATCTACGAGGGTGGCGTCAACACCTCCGCCGTGCGCCAGCACGTCGGCGCGGAGATCGTGTCGCTGGCCGACTACCGCCGCCGGTACGCCCTCTACGCTAGATCTACCTGCGCCTGTTCCGCGACGGCACACCCGGCTACGAGCTGAAGCTCTCCACCGGTGGCACCAGCGGGGCCGCCTGGCGGCACATCAGCCCGGACGTCGGGCTCGACGACCGGGGCAACACCGTGGTCGTCTGGGCCGCCGACGGCGACGGCAACGGCGTCTACAACATCCAGTACCGGGTGGTGTCAGCGGCCGGCGCGATCCTCGGCTCGGGGCAGGCCAACGCCAGCGACGCCGGGCAGCAGATCTGGCCGAAGGTGGCGGTCGACCCCGACGGCGCGCCCACCACCGCCGGCGTCGGCTTCACCGTCGTCTGGGAGGACGTGCAGGCGACCGCTCCGGCCACCGTCAAGGCCGCCGGCTTCACCGCCGCCACCGCCAAGGCGTACGAGGTGACGGCCTCGCAGACGACCGGCTCGCACCACCGCCCCGACGTGGCGGTGTCCGCCTCCGGCGAGGCGCTGGTGGTCTGGGACGAGGACGCCGACGCCAACGGCTCGTACAACATCGGGTTGACCCGGCTGGCCCGGTCGAACGGCGCGGTGGTGCTGTCCCGGCGCACGGCCAACGCGCAGAGCGGCGGGCAGCAGCAGCGGGCAGCAGCAGCGGGCGTCGGTCGCGGCGACGTTCGCCGGTGACTTCACCGTCGGCTGGGAGTCGGACCACACCGGCACCCGGGGCGTCTGGGCGCGCTCGTTCACCGCTGCCGGCGCCGCCCGCCACGGAGAGGTCCAGGTGTCCACCGGGACCGGGGCCGTCGCGCCCGGGGTCGGCATCGACGACGAGGACAACGTCGTGGTGGGCTGGACGGTGTCCGGCGCCAACCCGGACGTCTGGGCGCGCGGCCTCAACCCGGACGGCAGCACCACCGGTCGGCTGGCGGCCCAGGCCCTGAGCCAGACCACGACGGGTCGGCAGGAACACCTGGCGATCGCCGCGTCCCCGTGGGGCGAGGTGAGCCTCTGCTACACCGACGACAACGACGGCAACGGCTTCGACCAGGTGCTCCTCGGTCTCGGGGCGACGAACTCCACCTGGCTGATGACCGCCGAGGAACTGCGCCAACGCAAGGCGCGGGCCGCTGCCACGGTGAACTGAGTCGGCCGGGTCCATTCAGAGGGCGTGGTCGGGCTCGCCGCCGGCGCTGGCCGCCCCGTCGTCACCGCCGAGGGACGACGGGGCGGCCACGGCGCGCAGGGTGATCGCTCGGTCGCTGTGGTCGACCTCGAACAACGTGCCGGCCGGGAAGGCTGCCGACGTCTCGGGCGGCAACTGGATCGTGCCGTCACCGGCCACCACGGCGAAGTCCCGGCCGTTACGCCCCTCGGCGCCGACCCGGCCGTCGCGGATGGTGACCGCTCGGCCGAGCCGGGCACCCACCTCGCCGTCGTGGGTCACCACGACCACTGTGGTGCCCCGCTGCGCGTTGACAGTGGCCAGCGCCGCGAGCACGTCGTCGCGACCGGCCTGGTCGAGCTGACTTGTGGGCTCGTCGACCAGGAGCAGGCCGGGCCCGGCGGCGAGCCCCTGCGCCAGAGCGGCCCGCTGGCGCTGCCCCGGGGTCAGGTCGCTCACCCGCCGCGCGCCGGCGCCGCCGAGACCGACCAGTTCCAGGATCGCCTCCGGTGGGTCGAGCCGGCGTCCGGCCAGGCGTGCCGCGGGTCGCTGCGCCAACCAGATGTTGTCCGACAGCGACAGGTACGGCAGCAGGTTGCGTTCGGCGCCCTGGAGCACCGTGCCGACCGTGGCCCCGCGCAGGGCGGCCAGGCCCTTGGCCGAGAGCCGGGACAGCTCGTGGTCGCCCACGTAGACCCGCCCGGCGGAGGGTTGCATGAGCCCACCGAGAATCGCCACCAGCGTGGACTTGCCGGAGCCGGACGGACCCACCAGCGCCAGCATCTCGCCGGCCGCGATGTTCAGGTCCACGCCGGAGAGGGCGACGACGTCACCGGTGGCGGTGGGGTAGATGTGGATCAGCCGGTGGCAGGTGACGGCCACACCCCCGGCCGGCTCTGCGGGGGTCTCCGGCGCGTCCTGCCGCGCGGCGGTCATCGACCGCTCCGGCGGCGCACCGAGGCGGCGACGATCCGACCGAGCACGACCGCCGTGAGGGCGAACACGATGACGGCTGGCACCGCGAACAACAGCAGCCGGCCGACGTCCGGCCAGTCGGGTATCGGGACCGTTGAGCGGCCGTCACTGAACAGACGCTGCCCGCCCCGGGTGAGGAGCCAGATCACCAGGGTGACGAGTGCACCCGACCCCACCGCGAACACGACCGGCCACCCGTAACCGCCACGCACGGCACGTGGTGGCAGCCCCTGCCGACGGAGCGCCACCAGCATGGCCACCCGGGCGCGTTGGTCGGCGGAGGCCGTCGCCACCATGCCGGCCGCCCCGATCAGCACCCCGGCCAGCGCAGCGAACACGTTGAAACGCAGGGCCAACGCCGCTCCCTGCCGATCGAAATTCTCCCGTACCTGGGCGATCGTCCGGTCGCTCCGCACGACCAGACCCTGTGCGCGAAGCCGGTCGAGGATGTCCGCGGGAGCCGACCGCGCCAACCAGACCTCCTCGCTGCCGTTCTGGCTGGCGACGGCGAGTCGGTCCGCGTACTCCAGATCGACGATGAGCCCGGATCCACCGAGCCGCGGCAGGCGGTCGACCAGACCTCGAACCGATCCGTTGGTCGGTGTCCCGTCGACACCGTCGTACGGGTGAGAGCCGCCGACCGCCGTTCCCTTCGACCGGGTCAGGTAGACGGGCAGCGGGAACGGCGCATCGACGACACCGACGCCGGCCGGCTTCGACCGCCGGTTCTCCGCGATCTCGAGGGCCAGCGCCGCCTTCGTCCCGCTCGCTGCGCCGAGGAACGTGTCAACCGGATCGAGCACCCGCCACCGTCGCGGATCGGCGAGCTGTGCGCCGGTCAGCACGACCGTCTCGCCCTGGCCGTCGGCGTCGGCGGCACGCAACTCCTCGAACTGGACCTTGAGCTGCCCGGACACCACGGGAGCTTCGATTTCGATCTTGACCAGCCGGCATTCCTGCGCGCACTCGGGCACCTGGAGGTCGTAATCCCTCCGGCCGGGCTTGATGTCGTCGCGGGGGAGGACCACCCGGGTGCCGTTCCTCCCGGAGATCGTGATCGCGAGGCGGACCCGATTTCCGGCGAAGACCTCGGCGTCGAAGTCGGCGGAGAGCGCCATGATGAGCTGGCTACCCCGCAACCGCACGGGTGTCCCCGGCGCGGCTGGGTGGATGTCTCGGGCGATGTCCGCCAGGGACGCGCCGTAGGACGGATGCGGCGCGGCCACCGTCGCGAGCCGGTCCGAGTCCACGGCCAACAGCGGTGTGCCGGCTGCGGCGGGGGAACCCGACACCACCGCGGCCATTGCGAATCTGCCCTCGGGATCCACCGCCCGCACGGCGGTCAGCAGGTGTGAACGCGACGTCGCGTCGACCTCGACGACGCGCGGCGCGCCGACCTCGACGACCGCCCGATCGCGGTAGGCGGCCGAAGCGACCTCACTCGTCGCGACGGTGAAAGCGAGCATGGCGACGACCACGGTCAGCAGGGCGATCAGCGGGCGGAACCGTGGTTGCCGGGCCACCTGCACCAGGGCGAGGCCGACCGCCGTTCGGCCGCGCGCGAGCAGCGCCGCACCCACCGCGGCGCCGGCGATCATCGCGACCCGCGCCAGCAGCACACCTGCGGCGAGCGCTCCGGCGACCGGCGCCACCAGCGCCAGGCCACTGGGCGATCCGCCGGAGCGCAACTGCACCACGGCGGCCACGGCGATGGACACCGCGACGACGTCGCCGATGGTCGCCCGCCACCCTCGTACCCGTGCCGGCACCCGGCGCAGCAGGTCGACGACCGGCGCGGACATCATCCGAGCCTGGGCCAGCAGCACCGCGGCGAGCGCGCCGACAGCGCCGATGGTGGCGAATCCGATCGTGGTCGCGTCCACCGCGACGTCGACGTGGGTCGGGAGGGTGCGCGCGGCGAGCAGTGTGGCAGCGCCCAGACCGGCCAGGCAGCCGAGGGGAATCGCGACCAGGACGGGCACGGCGTGCTCGCCGATCGCCAGCGCCCACAGGCGTCGGCGCTGCACGCCACGGAGCAGGAGCAGGCCCTGCTCCGGTCGCCGCTGGTCCGCCGCCGAACCGACCGCGACGAAGAGGACCAGCCAGCAGAGCAGAACGAGCAGCCCCGCGCCCAGCGCCACGCCGTCGGCCAGTTGCCCGCGTTGCAGCGTGACGCGATCCAACAGGCCGGGCAGGCTGGTGCCGGCCCCGTAACCCGCACGGCCCCCGTCGCGCTTCAGCACCGCGAGCGTCGCCTGCAGGTCCGGTATCGATCGGCTGTCCAACAACTGCTCGGTGGCGTAGAGATCAGCCGTCGATCGGAACAGGATCGCCTGTTCGTCGACGAGGGGTGCGGACTCGGCGCTGAAGATGGCGTCCTCGGCGCTGCCCGGGATCGACCCGCTGGCCGAGTCCGCAGCGGGTGGCCGAATGATCTCCTCGCCAAGCCAGAACGGATCCTTGACGTCCAGCGGTTGGTAGACGCCGGCCACGCGCACCGGCACCGCGCCGAACGTGAACTGATCCCCGACGGCGACACCGAGCCGCGCCGCGGTGTGCGTGCTGACCATGACCTCGGGGAGCTGACCCCTCGAGGTGGCCCGGGGGCAGGCGCCGGTCACGGTGACCCGTTCGCAGACCCCCGCCCGATAGGTGAGGTTCGAGGTCACCGTGCCGGCACGGCCGGCGGCGACACCGCCACTCTGGGCGCCCAGGACGACGTCGAAACCAGCCGGCGTCAACTCCCGGACCTTGCCCGCGAACAGCGTCCTGTTGGGATCGCCGGGCATCCCCGGATATTCGACGGGCTCGGCGAGTCGCACCCGGAGCTCGTTCGGCTGCGCGGTGGACAGTTCGTAGCGCCACAGAGCCTGCCCGGCTGCGGCGACGTAACTCGGTGCGGCCGCGGCGGCGGCACTGGCGAGCAAGGCGAGCAGGAGCACGGCCGTGGCCTGCGCCCGGCGGGCCGCGAGCGCTGCCCAGATGATGGTCAGCATTGACGGTGATGGTATCGGCGAAGCCCTACGCTCACCGTCCCCTGCGAGTGGACTGAGACCTGCCGGTTACGGGAGGTTCCTCAATTCCGGACGATCTCCGCCCGGCCCTCGACGAGGTGAAGCTCCGCTTCGCAGGCGGCGGCCACCTCCGGGTCGTGGGTGGCGAACACGACGGCCGCACCCCGGCGTGCCTCGTCGTGCAGCAGATCCAGAATCCGCTGCCGATTGCCCGCGTCCAGTTCGCTGGTCACCTCGTCGGCAAGCAGCACGCCGCCGCGCAGCGCCAGACCGCGAGCGATGGCCGTACGTTGCTGCTGGCCGCCGGACAGCTCCTCGACCATCTGGTCAGCCTGGCCGGAGAGGCCCAGCCGATCCAACATCGCGGCGGTCTGCTGGCGGGCCTCCGGCGCTGCCACGCCGCTGGCGACCAGTGCGACCTGCAGGTTCTCGGTCGCGGTCAGGATCGGGGCCAGACCGTTGTCCTGCGGGACGAGGACGATCCGGTGCTCGACCCCGTGATCACGGTCGCGTAGCGCCTGCCCGTCCACTGTCACGGTGCCCTCCCGCGGGTGCAGCAGCCCGGCCATCGCGTTGAGCAGGGTGGTCTTGCCGGCACCCGACGAACCGGTCAACGCCAGCATCCGACCCGGACGGACCGTCACCGACACGTCCCGGAGGACGGGGGGCGTGTCGCCGTAGCCGACCGACACCCTGTGCAGAGTCAACATCCGCGCTCGCCCCTCCCGGTACCGACGTTCCGCACAGTGCCACGGCCGTCCAGATGGCGCAATCCTGGAGGAGACACGCTCAGGTGGTCGCCGGTGTGCCGAAGAGCAGGTCGAGGTGGGCGTCCAGGGCGGCGAGGGCCTGCTCGGCGGTGTACTGCCCACCGAGCAGGTGGACGCCCAGCCCCTCCATCAGCGCCAGCAGTCCCGTCGCGGCGGCGTCGCCACGGCCGGCGGGCAGGACGCTGGCGATGAACGCGGTGAGCTGGGCGGTGTCCTCGCGCAGGCTGGGCGCGGCCGACGGCCGCACCGCCGTGTACGCGAGGAACGCGAGTGCCACCCGACCGTCGTCGCGGGTTTGCTCGTCGAGCGGCAGGAGTGCGGCGATCATCGTGCGTAGCAGCAGCCGGGGGGACGGATTCTCGCCCAGGCCCGCCACCGCCTCGGTGACCCGGATCTGACTGCGTTCGCGGACCACGCTCAACGCGAACGCCATCATCTCGTCCTTGGTGCGGAAGTAGTGCTGGACCATCCCGGCGGACACGCCCGCCTCGGTGGCCACGTGGCGCAGGCTGACCGCCTCCAGGCCCTGGTCCGCGGCGACCCGCATCAACGCGTCCGCGATGAGGGTGCGTCGCTGCTGGTGATCGACCTTCTTGGGCATGACCTCGATCGTTTCACAGTGGGTGGCCGGGAGCCGCCGTCGTGCGGCGGTCAGCCTCCGGCGCGGGCGTGCCCCGGGCGCTGCGCAGCAGACCGTCGGGGTCGTCGGCGTACAGCCGCAGCTCGTCCATCGGCGCGGACCGGCCCGTGGGCAGGTCGAAGGTCGTCGGCCGGCGCAGCAGGACGTCGATGCTCGTCTGACTGCCGACCGAGAGGTGCAGGACCCGCCGGTCACCCTCCTGCTCGACCTGGACGGCCCTGCTGGAGGGCAGTGAGCGGTGGCGTTTGCGCAGCGCCGCGACGTCTGCCCAGGGGATCCAGATGTCGATGCCCGAGCTGACCCGCACCCGCAGACCGGTGTCACCCACGACGTGTGGATGGATGGTCATGCTGGCGTAGAGACCGACCATCCAGAGCACGCCCCAGATGCCCAGGCCGAGCACGATCCAGCGGGCCGGCCGCCACGGCACCACGTGGGTGACGATCAGGTCGAAGATCGGGATCTCGACGACCGACAGGGCGATGAAGATGCCGAGGATCGGCTTGACCACGCCGAGGTAGCCGAACGGCTCGCCGCTGGGCCCCAACGGCAGTGGACGACGCCGCGCCCACACGTAGAGGCTGCGCCACATCGCGGCCTCGGCCACGGCCGCCCGACGCAACAGCGGTCCCACTCTCGCCCTGGTCGGCGTCCTCGTGTCGGTCATCTCGTCGTCCTCGGGGTTCAGGTGGTGGTCAGTGGACGGTCACGACGCCGGCGCCGCCGTCGACGGTGACGAGCCGCCCCGTGGAGATCGTCCGGGTGGCGTCCGGCACGCAGATGACGGCGGGAATGCCGTACTCCCGGGCCACGGTGGGGCCGTGCGCCATGATTGCGCCGGTCTCGGTGACCAGCGCCGCGGCGGTGAGGAACAGCGGGGTCCAACCGGGATCCGTGGTCGCGGCGACCAGGACGTCGCCGGGCTCGACGTGGGCGGTGGCCGGGTCGCGGACGACCCGGGCCGGGCCGGTGACCCGACCCGCGGACGCCCCCACGCCGACGAGCGTCCCGTCCAGGGCGGACGCCGCAGGCAGGACGGTCTCGACGTCGGTGCCGTCGGACAGCAACGCCACCGGCACCGACCGGCGACGCAGCTCCCGGCGGTGCACGGCCCGCCGGGACGCGACGGCGCCGCGGTGATCAACATCCTGGTGTACGGCGGCGCGCACCTCGTCGAGGGTCAGGAACATGATGTCGTCCGGCTGTTCCAGCAGCCCGGCGTCGGTCAGGTCCGCCCCGATCAGCAGCAGTTGTCGGCGTCTCTCCCGCAGCGGGTACAACCCGGCGAACTTGCCGGCCTCGCGCAGGCCGGCCAACGAACGGGCCCGGCGCAGCAGGAACCCGGCGACCAGGCCGCGCACCGGCCGCCGCCGACGGGCCCGCGTGACCAGCTCTCCCAGCGCCGTCTCCGCCGCCGCCGCGGCACGGTGGAAGCGCTGGTCGGGGCCCTGCCCCGGATCGGTGACACGCAGGTAGTTGGCGAGCGCGGCGAAGACCGGTGTGGGGTCTTCGGCCCAGCGCGGCACGCCGACGTCGACCTCGGCGACACCGCGGTGGCCGTACGCGTCCAGGAAGTCGGCCATGCCGATGTCGGGCAGCGTTGCACCCAGATGGCGGGCGGCCAACTCGTCCGGTGCGGTGTCGAGCAGGAGTCGTCGGTGCTCACCCACGCCCTGAGCGAGTCGCCACAGCGCCAGGTCCATCTCGATGGTGACGTTGTGCGGCATCCCGCCGAGCACGGCGTGGATCTCGTCCGGGTCGGCGACACCCTTGAGCAGCGTGGCCGGCAACGCGGCGGCGAGCATCCCGGCGACGATCGGCCACATGATGGCGTCGCTGTCGTCCCTGTCGTCGCGCGCTTCGAGGAAGCGCAGCCGGTCGGCCGCGGTCCGCAGGTCGTCGGTGGCGACCGACCGGACTCTGAGCTGCTCGATCGCCTCGAACATCCGGATCCGTGCGGCGTCCGGGCGCGCCAGCGCGCGTACGATCCCCACCACCGCGCGGCCGGCCGTCCGCAGCGACGCCGCGCCCTGTCCCGCACCGCGTCCGGTGCCGCCGCTGGTCGGGGCGAATCGCGGATCCGCCAGGACGTGCTGCATCACCGCCTGTGCCCGGGGGCCGAAGTCGACAGCCATGAGCTTGACCAGCCGCCGGCGGGACGACCGGCTCCTGGCCAGGTCGGTCAGGTCGCCGTAGAGGCGGCCGCCGATGTCGACGACCTCCACCCGGACGCCGAGCGCCGCGAGCATCGCGGTGATCTGCGCCCGCAGGGTCGCCATGCCCATCGGGGTGACCGGTTGCAGCATGCCCTGGACGTGGCCGAACTCCAGAAAGACGCGGGGGAGGGGCTTGCCGGTGGCCGGTGGCAGGGGGAGCAGGCTGGTGATCGGGCGCGACTGCAGCAACCACAGCACGTCGTCCGCGTCGATCGCCCACTCCACGTCCTGCGGGCAGCCGAAGTGGTCCTGCAACCGTTCACCGGTGGCCCGCAGTCGCTCCAGGTGCGCGGCGGTCAGGCACCCCGTGTCGTGCCGCGCGACGCCGTCGAGGACGTAGTGGTCGACGGCCGTCGCGCCGTCCACGACGGTGGTGCCGAGACCCGGCGCGGCGTCGACCACCATCTCGTCGCGGCAGCCGGTCAGCGGGTTGGCGGTGAAGAGCACCCCCGCCGCCGTGGGCGTGACCATGCGCTGCACGACGACCGCCATCCGCACCTCGCGGTGCTCGATGTGGCGGGCCTCGCGGTAGGCGGTCGCCCGGTCGCTGTGCAGCGATTCCCAGCACCGGCCGATCGCGGCGATCAACTCGGCGCCGCCCGTGACGTTGAGGAGGGTGTCCTGCTGTCCCGCGAAGCTGGCGTCCGGCAGGTCCTCGGCGGTGGCGCTGGAGCGCACCGCCACCGGGCCGGCCCCGAGTCGCCCGTACGCGGCGATGATCTCCGCCGCCGGGACGACGCCGCGCCGATGGGCCTCGGTGGTGACGCAGAAACCCTCGGGGACGCGTTCGCCGCGCCGGATCAACTCGCCCAGCCCGGCTGCCTTGCCACCGACCAGGTCGACCATCTCGGCGGTCACCTCGGACAACGCGATAACGGACATGACGCCCTCCAGTTGCAATGCGACTGCATCGCAACCACCGTAGCCCCTTTACGATGCAACTGCAATGTCACCTGGGTATGAGCGCGACCCGCGATCGCGGCGTTGCCGGCGTCTGCCATGCTCGGGCCGGTGACGACCGGCCGCCCCACCCGAGCCCGCAGCCACCGCCGCATCCGCCGCCGGCTGATCCCCGTCCTACTCGCGCTCGTCGTGGCGGCGGCCGTGGTGGGCGTCGCCGTGGTGGTCGTGCCGTTGCTGCGGCCGGCCGGTCCCCGTCCGCTCTTTCAGATGCCGGTCGCCTGCGGTGAGACGTGGCAGCTCAGCACCTACCCCGGTCACGACGACTTCGACGTCGACCTGTTCCCCACCGAGGGCGAGGCGTGGGGGCGTCCGGTGCTCGCGTCCTACGGCGGCACGGTCACCGTGGCGGGCATCAACGGTTCGCTGGGTGGGCGTACGCCGGAGAATCCGGAAGGCCCGCGCGGTCGCGGCGGCGGCTACTGGGTGAAGATCGATCACGGTGGCAAGTGGGAGACGCAGTACCTGCACCTGCTCGAACCGCCGCTGGTCGAGGTCGGTCAGAAGGTCGCCCAGGGTGAGCAGATCGGGCGGCTCGGCAGCACCGGCGACTCCGGCGCTCCGCACCTGCACTACGAGCAGCGACGCGGCTGGGACAAGGTCGAGACCCATTTCGGCGGTACGCCGTCGGGCATCACCACCGACGAACGCGAACAGATACTTCGGCGGGTGAGCGAGAACTGCCCGGCCGTCTCCTGAGGACCACGGGTTTGTCCACCACGGCTCGGGGCACTGGACTGGTGACAGTTCGGACGCAGGGAAGGAGCCGGCGATGGTCAAGGGTGACGTCGACACGTACCAGGAAGACGGGCAGTGGAAGAACCGTCCGGAGGGCAACGATCGGGCCAGCAGCACGCACGACTCCAAGGCCGACGCGCAGGCGCAGGGGCGCGAGATGGCAGCCGACCGGGGCGTCGAGCACGTGATCAAGAAGCAGGACGGCACGATCGGGGAGAAGAACACGTACCCGCGCAGCCGCGACCCACGGGACATCGCGGGCTGACCGCCGCACCGCCTGCGGACCGACCTCTTCGGCGTGACCGAGGAGGTCGGTCCGCTTTAGGCGCGTCGTCGTGAATCGCCCATGGGATGCGGGTCAGGCCGGCACCACGTACGGGAACGCGTCGGCGCGGGCGGCCTTCGTGACGTCGGGCGTGAGGCCCGAGGTGGTGCCGGTGTTGAGGACCAGGGAGAACATCACCTCGGGCGCGTTGTCGGCCATGGTGCGGCCGTTGCGGACCGCGAAGCCGTAGTTCGCGGCCGTACCGACGGTGTACGAGAGCACGTCCGGGTAGAGCTGCCGGGCGACGCTCCAGCCGTACGCCTGCGGGTCCGGTGCGGTGCCGTTCGCCGCGACGACCCCGGCGACCGCGGTGGCGATCTCCTTCCCGTCCTCGGGCAGGTCCTGGCTGGGGTGCCGGAAGTTCGCCGGGTCTGAGAAGTCGGTGTCGTGCGGCCAGAAGATGGGCCACATCATGGGGTGGCCCGCGCGGTTGATCTGCCGCCACCCGCCCGCGTCGGTGGCCAGCAGGGTCCGACACCAGACGCCGATCTCGGTGCCCTCGCGCAGCAGCGGCTCGTCGTGGGAGACCTCCAGGACGATCGACTCGACTGTGGTGCCGGCGAAGCTGTTCTTGGCCTGGTCGACCCGCCACGCCGAGCGGTCCACCCGCGCGCCGTTCTTGACCGCCCCGTTGATCGTGGCGAGCTCGTCGAGGTCGACGTAGAACGGGTCGGTGATCCGGCCCGCCCAGATCCGTACGCGCTGCCCGGTCGTCACCTCGCCGGTCCTGCCCTGGGCGATGGGGGTTCCCATGGCGGCGTCATCGCGGGCGTCCGCGCCGGTGAGTTCGTACAGCTCCAGGGTCTGCGTGGCGTTGCCGTCCGGCTCGCCGAACGCGAATCGGTAGGCCAGCTCCTCCAGGTCCGAGCCGTTGAAGTGAATCTTGAACTCGTAGCGGGCCTCGGCGTGGAAGCCGCGCTTGATGTCGGCCTTGGTCACCGAGCTGTTGACGTCCATGACGAACACGGTGGTGCGGTCGCCGTTGAAGACGTACAGGTCGTCGATGTAGAGCTGACCGCCCTGGGCGGCGAGGGGGGTGTCAAGGTGGTGCGACATGGGCTCACTCCCGTAACGGCTATATCTGGATTAAACCGAACATAGCGGTCGGGTTTGTGGTCGCCCGGTCCATCGACCGAATCAGGCTGACCCGGTGGGCGGAGATGTCGCACGCGGCGGTGGGCCGTCCGGAGCGGTTCCCGGACGGCCCACCGCTCGTGCCGGCCTCGTCAGAAGCGGGACCACTTCTGGTTGGCCGCGCCGAGGCAGTCCCACAGGTGCAGCTTGCCGCCGTTGTTGGGGTTGGCGTCCCGCACGTCCACGCACTTGTTGGCGCTCAGATTGACCAGGTCGCCCGCGCCGTTGAGCGTGAAGCGCTGGGCCGGATTGCCGTTGCAGCTGACCAGGTTGACCTCGGTGCCGTTGGCGGTGCCGGCCCAGGCCGGGTCCATGCACTTGCCCATCGCCCGCACGGTGCCGTCGGAGGCGAACGTCCACGCCTGCGCCGCGGTCGTGTTGCAGTCCCAGATCTGCAGCTTGGCGCCATCGACCGGGTTGGCGCTCGGGATGTCGATGCAGCGCCCGCTCTGCGCTCCCCGGATCCGGGTGGTGCCGGGCGCCGGGTCGCCGCCGCCGGAGGTGTAGCTCGACACCCGGACGTAGTCGACAAGCATCTGCTGCGGGAACTGGGTGGAGCCGTCCGGGTAGCCGGGCCAGTTACCGCCGACCGCCACGTTGAGGATCATGAAGAACGGGTGGTCGAACACCCACCGGTTGCCGCCGAGTCGGGCGGGGTCGACCCGGTGGTACTGCACCCCGTCCAGGTACCAGGTGATCGCACCCGGCTCCCAGTCCACCCGGTAGTCGTGGAAGCCGTCGGCGAGCGGGCTGCCGAGGGTCCGGCTGCCGGTGATGCCGCCGCTACCGGAGTAGCCAGGCCCGTGCACCGTGCCGTAGACGGTGTTCGGCTCCCGGCCGATGTTCTCCATGACGTCGATCTCGCCGGCGTCGGGCCACCCGCCGCCGGTGCCGAGCATCCAGAACGCCGGCCAGATGCCCTGGCCGCGCGGGATCTTGATACGGGCCTCGAAGCGGCCGTACGTCTGGGTGAAGGTCGCCGCGGTCAGCAGCCGGGCTGAGGTGTACTCGCAGCGACCGTAGTGGCACTGGTAGTTGGCCGGGTTCTCCCGGCGGGCGGTGATGACGAGGTTGCCCTGGCCGTCGTGCACCGCGTTGCTGGTGCTGTTGGTGTAGTACTGCCGCTCGTTGTTGCCCCAGCCGCCGCCGCCGATGTCGAAGCGCCACTTGTTCTGGTCGACGGGCGTGCCGGCCGGGGCGTTGAACTCGTCCTGCCAGGTGAGCGGGCCGATGGCGGCCTCGGCCCGGTCGGACTGTCCCGGGAGGGTGAGGGAGGCGAGGGTGGTGACGAGGGCGACCGCCGCGAGGACGAGGGGACGCAGGCGGGATGGGGGGCGGGCTGTGAACACGGGAGGCTCCTCAGCGAGGTGGGTGGCGGAGGCGGCGCGTCGGAGAGTCTCGGAGAGCGCTCTCTAAAGCGAAGCATGTCGATATGGGGAATTTCTGTCAAGAGTGTTTCCAATGCGACGACGGTCCGTTACCGCCTGATCGCACCCCTCGATAGCGGTCGAATCGACCCTTCCTATTGCCGTGGAGCGTCCACGCGGGACAGGATGACGAGGTCCGCAGGAAACCTCCCCGTAACCTGCGTGCTGCTGGTCTCTGTCACAAGGAAGTGGGAGTCAGTCATGAGCGACGCGTCGACGGCGCTGGGTGTGCGCCTCTACCCGGACCTGGTCGAGCGGGGTGGCCTCGCCCCCGCGCTCATCGAGACCGCTGCCCACCACCAGCTCGACGTCGGGCGGGTGACCGCCCCCGAGCAGGGGCGCGCCCGGTTCACCTGCGCCGAGCTGCACTCCGATCAGGGTGTGGTCTGCATCGGGCTGGGTTCGCAGGCCCGATACTTCATGATCGACCTCCGGTCCGCGGGCGAGGTTCTCGCGCGCGGTGACTGCATGGACCTCGTCCAGGTCGTCCAGGTGGCCGCGGCCTGGCGGGCCGGGCTGACGCTCGCCGAACTGACCGCCCGCTTCGCGTTCATGGAGGAGATCAAGCACCGCCCGGCGTCGGTGCCGCAGGCCGTCTAGCCCGCGGGCGCGTCAGCAGCGCAGGCGGGGAGGCAGCGGCGGCTCGGCGCCGACCTCCCGGTCGAGGTAGGACGCCTCGACGAAGGCGAGGAAGCGTTGCGCGTCGGAGGCGTTGGAGGCCAGGCCGAACGAGACCCGGACAGCGCCGCCGGTCGGCAGCCGCAGCGCGCCGAGGTACTCATCGATCGTGTCGACCCGCGCGAGCAGCCCTCGCCGCAACGAGGTCCCGCTGATCTCGAACGCGCCCTCACCGGCCCCCGGGTTGCAGAAGCAGCCGGTCCGCAGCGAGAAGCCGGCCGCGGCGGACTCCCGCGCGACAAGTCGCTCGTCCACCGGGGACCCGTCCGGGCGCAGGACGTTGAACGTCACGGTGCCGCCCCGACCCACGCCCGTCGTCGGTCCGTACACCCGCACCAACGGTTCGCCGGTGCGGTGCCGCAGCGCGGACAGGCGGCCCAGCAGCCACTCGGTGAGCAGACCCACCCGGGTGTGCACGAGGTCCACGCCGATCGAGTCGAGCCACCGCAGCCCGAACTCGACATCCGGGATGCTCAGGAAGTTGAGCGTGCCGTCCTCGAACGCCGACTCGTCGTCCATCGAGCGGTGCCAGTCGCCCTGCACGCTGACCGCGCGGATGGTGCCGCCGGCGAACCACGGCCGGCGCAGCCGGGCCAGCGCGTCGCGGCGGGCCAGCAGCGCGCCGACGCCGGTCGGGTAGCCGAAGAGCTTGTACCAGCTCAGGCAGACGAAGTCGGGTCGGACGGCACGCAGATCCAGCCGGTTCGTCGCGGCGAACGCGGCGGCGTCCAGCAGCACGTCGTAGCCGTGCCGGTGGGCCAGCTCGACCCAGTCCAACGGATGCTGCACGCCGGAGAAGTTGCTCTGCGCCGGGTACGCGAACAGTCCACGGCGACCGGACCGCCCCCGCCGCCCGGCGTCGAGCACCGTGACCAGGTCGGACTCGGCGACCCGCAGCTCCGGCCCGCTCAGCGGCACGTACCGCACCGGCGCGTCGGCCGCCCGGGCGTACTCCCGGATGCCGTTGACCGAGTTGTGGTTGTCCCAGGTCAGCGCGAACGGCGCGGCCGGGCCGAAGTCGTACGCCTCGCCGACCAGTCGACAGGCGCCGCTGGCGTTCGGGGTGAAGACCACCGCGTACTCGGCCGGGTCGGCGTGGAAGAAGTCGAGCACCGCCCGCCGGGTCGACTCCACCAGCGACCCGGCCGCCACGCTGGTGGGGCTCTCCGAGTGCGGATTGCCGTAGAGGCTCGCCAGCAGCCGGTCGTGGTGCGCCCGCACCTGAGCCTGCGCGGTCACCCCGGCGCCGGCGTAGTCGAGGTAGACCTGGCCGTGCCGGTCGAGGTGCTGGTACTCGGTGGCGCGCAGCTCGTCGATCCGGGCGGTGTCGGCGTACCCGGGCAGCGCCGCAGGTGAGGGGAAAGGGGCGTGCTCAGGACGCACGGCGGGCCTCCCGGCGCTCCAGGACCGCACACGCGGCGGCGAGGAAGAGCAGCACGAACCCGCCGAGCACCAGCCAGTCGAGGAAGATCGGCCGGGAGAAGCTGTCGCCGTACGTCTGCAACAGCGGCGGGCCGAGCGGCGAGCCGCCGTCGCGCCACAGCCGCTCCACCCCGGCGGTGTGCCCCAGCCCCTCGAACGCCCACCGGTTCGACATCGCGTAGCTGAGCCACCGG
Organism: Micromonospora sp. NPDC005197; assembly: GCF_040608295.1. Lineage (NCBI taxonomy): Bacteria > Bacillati > Actinomycetota > Actinomycetes > Micromonosporales > Micromonosporaceae > Micromonospora > Micromonospora sp. NPDC005197. Next base: position 24,342 of record NZ_JBEXHY010000006.1, read on the forward strand.
CCGCCGGTCGCCATGGCCGGCACCGGCAGGATCGCCCCGACGAACAGCACCTGCGGGAAGCACAGCATCGGCAGCATGAGCGTCGCCTGGGCCGCGTCGGAGACGGCCGCCGAGCAGAGCAGGCCGAGCGCGAGCGCGGCCGCCGAGGAGAGCAGCAGGGTCGCGTACAGGGCCGCGAAGTCGCCGCCGTCGACCGGGGGCAGCCGGTCCATGCCCCGCAGCACCCCGAGCAGGGCCAGATCCACCAGGGCGAGCAGCGGCAGCAGCACCGCGACCTTCGCCAGCAGGTACGGGAGCAGCCGGACACCGGCAAGCCGCTCCCGACGCAGGATCGGCAACTCCGTGCAGATCTGGAGCAGCCCGTAGGTCAACCCGAAGAAGAAGCCGCCGAACGCGATCCAGAACAGGATCATCACGGTGACGGTCGGGCGGGGGTTCGCCGGGTCGAAGGCACCGGGGCGAAACAGCAGCGCGAACATGCCGAGCACCATGAGGGGCGAGCCGAGCAGGATCGCCAGCGTCAGCCGGTTGCGGGCGACGATCTCCGCGTTGCGCGCGGCGAGGAGCATCCACTGCCGCAACCGGCCGACCCGCCGTGCGGCACTCCCGCCCGGGTCGTCGGTCCCGCCCGGGTGCTCCGTGGTGCCCGGATCGCTCCCAGCGCGGGACGGGCCGGCCGGGCCCGGGTCGACCGTGTCGGCGGCCCGGTCGGCGTCGCGGTACGCGGCGAAGCGCTCGGGCCACCCGGCCGGGTCGGACTCCTCGTCAAGCCGCAGGTGCACCTCCGCCAAGGACCGCAGGCCGAAGAACTCCCGGGCGGCGGCGGGCGTGCCGGCGTAGGCCAACCGGCCCTGGCGGGTCAGCACGACGACCCGGTCGCAACGGTCCACGTCGGTGATCTGGTGGGTGGTGAGCACGACAGTGGTCCCGGCGTCGGCGAGGGTACGCAGCACCCGGAGCAGTTCCACGGCGATCGCCGGGTCCAGCCCGGAGGTGGGCTCGTCGAGGAAGAACACGCCGGGTCGGGTCAGCAGCTCGACGGCGATGCTGGCGCGCTTGCGCTCACCGCCGCTGAGGCGGCCCACCGGCACGTCGGCCCGCTCGGTGAGCCGCAGGTCGGCGAGCACCGCGGCGACCCGACCCGACGCCTCGGCCGGGCCGGTCCCGGAGGGCAGGCGCAGCCGGGCCGCGTAGTGCAGGGTGCGGGCCAGCGGTAGCTCGCGGTGGATGATGTCGTCCTGCGGGACGAAGCCGACCGCGCCCGGCGCGGCGCTGCCGTCGTACGCCACGGTGCCCGCAGCCGGTCGGCGGACGCCGGCCAGCGTCTCCAGCAGGGTGGTCTTGCCGGCGCCGCTGACCCCGATGATCGCGACCAGCTCGCCCGGCGCGATGGTCAGGGAGATGTCGTCCAGGATGCGCTGTCCACCTCGGACACTCTGGCCCAGGCCGTCGGCCACGATGGCGACGCCGGTACGCGGTGGTGCGGCGGTCTGCTCGGTCGTCATGTCGAGGGTGCCCGATCCGGTCGGTGACGTGGTACGCCTGACATCGTGCCTCGCCGATGCTACGTCGCGCCCCGGGCGCCGCCGGGGCCTCGATCACGACGTGCGACTGTTGCCGGGCGACCAACGCGAGGTTGGACGCCACCGGAAAGGACCGGCACGTGAACCTGCCCGATGACCTGCTCGCCCTGCTGCGCGCGCCGAGCACCTGCTACCTGACGACGCTGATGCCGGACGGCTCGCCGCAGCTCACCCAGACATGGGTGGACACCGACGGCACGCACATCCTGATCAACACGGTGGAGACGCACCAGAAGACGCGCAACGCCCGCCGGGACCCCCGGGTCGCCGTGGCGATCTCCGACCCGGACAAGCCGGGCCGCTACCACGAGGTCCGGGGCCGGGTGGTCGACCTGAGCACCGAGGGCGCAGCCGAGCACATCGAGCGGCTGGCCCAGCGCTACCTCGATGGGCCGTACCCGTGGTTCGGCGGCCGCGACCAGGTCCGGATCATCCTGACCATCGAGGCCGACCGGGTCCGCTCGATGGGCTGACCGGCCCGCCTGCCGCCCGACATCGCGACAGCATGAACGACCCGACCGGGGGAAGACCGACACTCCACCACCGGAAGGGGGTCGGGATGAGAGCCGTCGTCTACGCGGACGTCCGGACCGTCGCGGTGCGGGAGGTGCCCGACGCGACGCTGGAGGCGCAGACCGACGCGCTCGTGCGGGTCACCTCCACCGCGCTGTGCGGCACCGACCTGCACATGTACGACGGGCGCACCGGCGCCGACCCCGGGCTGGTGCTCGGTCACGAACCGCTGGGCGTGGTGCAGGAGGTCGGCTCGGCGGTGCAGACCGTGCGTCCGGGCACCCGCGTGGTGATCCCCACCCACCTGTTCTGCGGCACCTGTGTGATGTGCGCCCGCGGGCTCTCGGCAGCCTGCCTGCGGGCCCGGGCCGAGGGGCCGGGCGCCGCGTACGGCTACGCCGGGATGGGCCCGTACCGGGGCGCCCAGGCCGACCTGCTGCGCGTGCCGTGGGCCGACGCGAACTGCGTGCCCGTCCCGGGGGAGCCGGGTGACGCGCACGAGGACGACTTCGTGCTGCTCGCCGACGCGTTCGTCACCGGTTGGCACGCCGCGGCCACCCTCGCCGGAGTCCAGGCCGGCGACACCGTGGCCGTGCTGCTGCGCGACCTGGTCGTCGCGGGTCGTGCCCGGCCCGGGGTGATCGTGACCCACCACGGCACCCTCGCGGACGCGCCGGAGCTGTACCGCAGCTTCGACCGTCGGGAGAACGGGGTGATCAAGGCGGTGCTGCGCCCGAGCTGACCGGCCGGCGGATCGTGCCGTTTGGACCTGATCCGCACGTAAGGGACGTTCAGCCTCCCTGGTGGTGCGCGTGACGAGATCACCGTCGTCGATCCGCCCCGCCGTGGGAGGCGTGGGTCACACCGCCGGCCGAGGGTGGTCGTCGCCCCCTGGGGGCGGTGCCGGCGGCGCCGCGCGATCACGATCGCTCGATGGCGGCGTACTCGCGGGTAGGTCGCGCTTCGTCCGGCCGGCGGGGATCGTGCCTGGTGGCGGGCCTGGTAGCAGCGACCGGAGACGATCATCCTTCGGTCCCGCATTTGACAACGTTGCCACCGACAGGCCATGGTGCCACGAGGGGCTGCGGGGGCGGCTGTGACGGGCGAACACTCTGCTACGTCTATATTGCCGGATTGTTACATTTTCAACAGGCCCTCGCCTTGCGGATGGGCTGTTCGCCGCAATACGTTGCCGTCAACAACAAAACCGAGTGAAGGTTCAACCTTCCGGAGGCAACGATGACGTTGGCGAGGTGGTACGAGCGATGAACGACGTGCCCACCCTCCTTGAGATGCGCTCCATCACCAAGGAGTTCCCCGGAGTCAAGGCCCTCTCCGACGTCAACCTGGTGGTTCGCGCCGGCGAGATCCATGCCATCTGCGGCGAGAACGGTGCGGGCAAGTCCACGCTGATGAAGGTCCTCAGCGGGGTCTACCCGTACGGAAGCTACGACGGCCAGATCATCTACCAGGGGTCGGAGAGCAGGTTCTCCGACATCCGGGCCAGTGAGAACGCCGGAATCGTGATCATCCACCAGGAGCTCGCGCTCATCCCGGGCATGTCGATCGCCGAGAACATCTTCCTCGGCAACGAGCCGCGCAAGCACGGCGCGATCGACTGGAAGGCCGCCAACCGGATGGCGCTGGACCTGATGGCCCGGGTCGGCCTCCAGGAGGACCCGGACACCCTGATCAAGGACATCGGTGTCGGCAAGCAGCAGCTTGTGGAGATCGCCAAGGCGTTCGCCAAGGACGTGAAGCTGCTCATCCTGGACGAGCCGACGGCGGCGCTGAACGAGGCGGACTCCAAGCACCTGCTGGATCTGCTGCGGGGGTTCCGCTCGCGCGGCATCACCTCGATCATGATCTCGCACAAGCTGAACGAGATCGAGGCGATCGCCGACCAGATCACCATCCTGCGCGACGGCCGGACCGTGGAGACCCTCGACGTCAAGGCGGACGGGGTCGACGAGGACCGGATCGTGCGGGGCATGGTCGGCCGCGAGCTGGGCAGCCGGTTCCCGGACCACACCCCGAACATCGGCGAGGTCTTCTTCGAGGTCCGCAACTGGAACGTCCGGCACCCGATCTCCGCCGAGCGCCAGGTCTGCAAGGACGAGAGCTTCGTGGTGCGCCGCGGCGAGATCGTCGGCTTCGCCGGCCTGATGGGCGCGGGCCGCACGGAACTCGCGATGAGTGTGTTCGGCCGCTCCTACGGGGTGTACGAGTCGGGCACGATCATCAAGGACGGCAAGGAGATCGTCCTGAAGTCGGTCGCGGACGCGATCGACAACGGGCTCGCGTACGTCAGCGAGGACCGCAAGGCGATCGGCCTCAACCTGCTCGACGACATCAAGTCGTCGACGGTGGCCGCCAAGCTGTCCAAGATCTCCCACCGCGGCGTCCTGAACGAGGTCGAGGAGTACCAGGCGGCCGAGGCGTACCGCAAGGAGTTGCGGACCAAGGCCCCGACTGTCGACGAGAGCGTCTCCAAGCTCTCCGGCGGCAACCAGCAGAAGGTCGTCCTGGCGAAGTGGATGTTCACCGACCCGGACCTGCTGATCCTCGACGAGCCGACGCGCGGTATCGACGTGGGCGCCAAGTACGAGATCTACGGCATCATCCAGCGGCTCGCCGACCAGGGGAAGGGCGTCGTCGTCATCTCCTCGGAGCTGCCTGAGCTGATCGGGCTCTGCGACCGCATCTACACCGTGTTCGAAGGCGCCATCACGGGCGAGATCGCCCGGGCGGACGCCACCCCGGAAAACCTCATGAAGCAGATGACCTCGACGAAGAAGATGCTGACACGATGAGCCGATTGAAGGACCTTCAGAAGAACCTGTTCGGAGGTACCACCTCCAACGCTCGCCAGTTCGGGATGATCTTCACCCTGGTGGCGATCGTCGTCCTGTTCCAGATCCTGACCGACGGCCTCACCCTGCGGTCGGACAACCTGATCGCGCTGTTCCAGCAGAACTCGTACATTCTGATCCTGGCCATCGGCATGCTCATGGTGATCGTGGCCGGGCACATCGACCTCTCGGTCGGCTCCGTCGCCGCCTTCGCGGGCATCCTGGTCGCCAAGTCGATGGCCGAGTGGAACCTGCCCTGGCCTGCCGCCATCCTGTTCGGTCTCGTGATCGGCGCGGCGATCGGCGCCTGGCAGGGCTTCTGGGTGGCGTACATCGGGGTGCCGGCGTTCATCGTCACCCTGGCCGGCATGCTGCTGTTCCGCGGCGGCAACCAGTTCATCGGTAACGCGCAGAGCATTCCGGTGCCGGAGGGCTTCCGGGAGATCGGCGCCGGCTTCCTGCCGGAGTTCGGCCCGGACACCGGCTACAACAACGCGACGCTGCTACTGGGTCTGGCCGCGGCGGTGGCCGTGGTGTGGCGGGAACTGCAGGCCCGCAAGACCCGTCGGGCGATGGACGCCGACCCGGCGCCGATGTGGATCTCGATCCTGCGGATGGCCATCATGGTCGGGGTCATCGCCTTCGCGTCGCTGCGCTTCGCCAGCGGTCGGGTCGGCACCAGCTTCCCGATCTCCGGCATCATCCTGCTGGTCCTGGTGATCGCGTACTCCTTCTACACCCGCAACACGGCCGGTGGCCGGCACATCTACGCGGTGGGCGGCAACTCCCGGGCCGCCGAGCTGTCCGGCGTGAAGCTCAAGCGGGTCAACTTCTTCGTCATGATGAACATGTCCGTCCTGGCCGCGCTGGCCGGCATGATCTTCGTGGCCCGTTCGGCGGCCTCCGGTCCGCAGGACGGCAACGGCTGGGAGCTGGACGCCATCGCCGCGGTCTTCATCGGTGGCGCGGCCGTCTCCGGTGGTATCGGCACCATCAGCGGCTCGATCGTCGGTGGTCTCGTCATGGCCGTGCTCAACAACGGCCTCCAGCTGATGGGCGTCGGCACCGACCGCGTCCAGATCATCAAGGGTCTGGTCCTGCTGCTGGCCGTCGCGATCGACGTCTACAACAAGAGCCAGGGGCGCTTCTCCATCGTCGGGAGCCTGATGCGACCGTTCCGTCGCGACGACTCCGCCCCACCCGCCTCACCGCCGGACGCGGAGCGCGAGCCCGCCAAGGCAGCGGTGTCCGGCTGACGGCCACCGACCTCTCCACCCGTCTCACATCTAGAAAGGCAAGTCCTCACCATGCGTAAATTCTTCGGCACGTCGGTGGTCGCGGTAAGCGCCGCCGCCATGCTGGCCCTCGCCGGTTGCGGCTCCGGCCGCGACGGCGACTCCAACAGCAAGGGCGGCGACGCCAAGGGCTTCGCGGCGAACTCGCTGATCGGTGTCGCCCTGCCGGCCAAGACCTCCGAGAACTGGGTTCTCGCCGGTGACCTGTTCACCAACGGTCTCAAGGAGGCCGGTTTCCAGGGTGACGTGCAGTACGCTGGCGCGTCGACCACGGTCGCCGACCAGCAGGCCCAGATCACCGCCATGGTGACCAAGGGCGCGAAGGTCATCGTCATCGGCGCGACCGACGCCGCGCAGCTGTCGACCCAGGTCGCCGCGGCCCACCAGGCCGGCGTGAAGGTCATCGCGTACGACCGTCTGATCAAGAACACGCCGGACCTCGACTACTACGTCGCGTTCGACAACTTCAAGGTCGGCCAGCTCCAGGGCCAGGCCCTGCTGGACGGCATGAAGGCCAAGAAGCCGAACGGCCCGTACAACATCGAGCTGTTCTCCGGCTCGCCGGACGACAACAACGCCGGTGTCTTCTTCGACGGCGCGATGAGCGTGCTCAAGCCGGAGATCGACAAGGGCACCGTCGTCGTCGCCTCGGGTCAGAAGGACGTCAAGCAGACCGCCATCCAGGGCTGGAAGGCCGAGGGTGCGCAGGCCCGCATGGACCAGCTGCTGACCTCCACCTACGGTGGCAAGACGCTGGACGGCGTCCTGTCCCCGAACGACACGCTGGCCCGCGCCATCCTGACCTCGGTCAAGGGTGCCGGCAAGCCGATCCCGGTCGTCACCGGCCAGGACTCCGAGGTCGAGTCGGTCAAGTCGATCGTCGCTGGCGAGCAGTACATGACGATCAACAAGGACACCCGCAACCTGGTGAAGGAGACCATCAACATGGTCAAGGCTCTCCAGGCTGGCAACGCCCCGCAGGTGAACGACACCAAGTCCTACAACAACGGCAGCAAGGTCGTGGACACGTTCCTGCTCCCGCCGGTCGCCGTCACCAAGGCGAACGCGGCCGAGGCGTACGCGAACGACCCGAAGCTCGCGCCGCTCACCAAGTAATCACCGCACGGTAGGTAGTAACGCCGATGGGTCCCGGGTCTCCTCTACCGGGACCCATCGTCGTCCCTGCACCCCCACACCAACCTGCACCGACCCGGAAGGAGGTCTGACCGTGGCGACACCAGTACGGTCCAGGCCAGCCGGCGTCGGCCGCAACACCGAATCCCCGCTGCCCTCGGTCCCCGGCGCGAGCCAGGAGGAGATCCGGCGGCAGAACCTCGGCGCCGTGCTGCGCTACGTGCACCTGCACGGGCCGACGTCGCGGGCCGAGCTGACCAGCCGCCTCGGCCTCAACCGCAGCACCATCGGCGCGCTCGCCGCCGACCTGACCGCCAGCGGCCTCGTCACCGAGGAGGCGCCGACCACCGCCCGGCGGGCCGGCCGTCCCTCCCTGGTGGTCAGCCCCCGCTCCGACCGGGTCTACGCGCACGCGCTCAGCATCGACGCCGACCGGCTGCGCGCGGCGCGGGTCGGCCTCGGCGGTCGCATCCTCGACCGGCGCGAGGTCGCCCGTCCCGGTGGCATGTCGGCGGTCGACACCGTCGGCCCGCTGGCCGATCTCGTTCGCGACATGGAACGCGGCGTCGCCTCCGACGCGCTGCTGGTCGGGGGAGCGGTCGCCGTCACCGACACCACCCGCGACCCGGACGGCAGGCTCCGGATCGTCGGCGTCGACGAGGGCCTCAGCGTGGCGCTGGAGGCCGAACTCACCGCCGGCCCGGGGTTCGTGGCCGGCGACCTCGCCGACATCGCGGGCCTGGCGGAGCACATCCGGGGCGTGGCCCCCGGCATCGACGACCTCATCTACCTGCACGGCGACCTGGGCATCAGCGCCGGCATCGTCGTCGGCGGCCGGTTGATGATCGGCCACCGGGGTCACAGCGGCAAGGTCGGCCACATGGTCGTCAACCCGAATGGCCTGCCGTGCGGCTGCGGCTCTCGTGGCTGCTGGGAGACCGAGATCGGTGAAGCCGCGCTGCTGCGCCACGCCGGCCGCGACCCGGACGACCGCGCCGCCGTGACCGAGGTGCTGCGCGCGGCGGCGGACGGCGATCCGGCCGCCCGCCGGGCCGTCGAGCAGGTCGCCGACTGGCTCGGCTTCGGCGTGGCCAACCTGGTGAACGTGGTCAATCCCGACGCCGTGGTGTTCGGTGGCTCGCTGCGCGACATCTTCATCGCCGGCGCGGACACGGTGCGGCGACGGCTGGACGCCATGCCGCTGCCGGCCTCCCGCGAGCACCTGCGGCTGCGCGCGGCGGCGCTCGGCCGCGACGCCGTCCTGATCGGCGCCGCCGAGTTGGCCTTCGACAAGCTGTTGGCCGATCCGCTCAACGTTGGCGTCGCCGGTCAGTCGGGTTCCGCCGGCCCGGTCTAGGCGATCTGCCGTACCACGCTGGTCCCGTTGCCCGGCCGGGACTCCCAGGCCCAGGACTCGTGCAGCTCCAGGCCGACCTCGCCGGCCACCACATCCGCCAGGGCGGCGAACCGCCGGCCGTCCAACGAGATCGTCACGCCCACCGAATCTAGTCGGCCCGATGTCGAGGCGTACGCGCCCCCGGTGGTCGGGCCACCGGGGGCGCGGTCGATCATCCGGCGGGACGCAGCACCCGCCCAGGGCCGGCTGCGTTGTCGGCGGCAGCCTGGGTGCGCTGAGCCCCGGTGACGCAGACGTCGTCGCCGATGAACGCTTCGCGCCAGACGTAGCCGGCGACGCAGGTGTGCGGGCCGTACGGGCCGCTGACCCACCGGCTCGCCGCGACCGCGTTGTCCGCGAGCACCTGGGAGCGGGTCGCGCCGGTGACGCAGACGTAGTCGGACTGGTCGGCGTCGCGCCAGACGTATCCGCTGACGCAGGTGTTCGGACCGGACACCAGCCGGGCCGGGTTGCGCCGGGAGGCGGCGGCCGCGTTGTCGGCGGCGGCCTGGCTGCGCTGAGCCCCGGTGACACAGACGTCGTCCCCGGCGTACGCCTCGCGCCAGACGTAGCCGGCGACGCAGGTGTGCGGGCCGTACGGGCCGTTCACCCAGCGGCTGGCCGCGGCGGCGTTGTCCGCCCACACCTGGCTGCGGGTGGCGCCGGTGACGCAGACCAGGTCGCCGGCGCGGGCCTCGCGCCAGACGTAGCCCTGGAGGCAGCGGTTGACCACGTCGGTGGTCACGGTCACCGAGGCGGCGTCGCCGGAGAGCCAGTTCACGCCGATCTGCACGCCGTTGGCGTTGAGTGACTGGGCCGGCCCGCCGCCGGGGCCGGTGCGCAGCAGGGTGGGGGTGCCGTCGCGGACCTCGTGCAGCAGCACCGTGTCGACGGGGATGCCCGCGCTCCAGCCGGTCTTGCGGCGGAACTCGACGGTGTAGTAGTGGAAGAGGTCGGCCGGGTCGAACGGGATCCGGACCAGCTGCGGGCCGCTCGCGGCGGGCACCTCCAGCGGGGCCAGGGTCAGGGTGCGGGAGCCGATCCCGTCAGCGGCCATGGTGAACACCCGGTTCTTCGGCAGCCAGCCCAACTCGTCGCGGTGCGGCCCGTTGAGCCCGACCGCGCTGGTGCCGTAGTTCGCGGTGCCGAAGGCGTGGATGTGCATGGCGCTCATCTCGTCCCACGGGTCGTCGTACTCGCCCGGTTGGGACCACGGCGCGTTCTGGTACGTGGTGTCGTTGGAGAAGGAGTGCCCCAGGTTGTAACCGTGCAGCATCTCGTGCGCGGCGAAGCCGACGTTCCAGGCGCCCGGGTCGAGGAGCACCCGGCCGCCGGCCGCGCCGGAATCCACCCAGTCGTTGAGCATGACCGCGATCCGGTTGCCGGCGGGCACCGCGTAACCGGCGGTCGCCGCCGTGTCCACGCAGCGCTGGATCCGGGTCCACCTGTCGATCGACCCGAACTGGGCAAGCGTGTACGGCATCGTGTACCAGCCCCGCACGACCGAGCCGGCCAGCGACACCCGACCACCGGACTGGTCGGCGAGGTAGTCGGCGACCCCGCCGGTGCCGGCCCCGGCGGCGGTGAGGAAGTTGGCGAAGTGCGACGGCGGTTGGGGCTCCGCCGGCTTGTCGCTGAACTTGCACAGCAGCACCGACCATGCGGTCGCGTTGCGGATCGGGCTGGCCGTCGCCGGGGCGGCCGGCACCGCGACCGCGCCCAGCACGGCCAGGCGAGCGCCACGGCCGACGCGGCGACCCGACGGAGGATTCTGGGCTTCACACGTACGCTCCCATCTCTGCGGCCCGGCCAACCCGGGCCCGGGGTCCACATCGGAGCACCGTGGGTGAGTGAATCGGCACGTTGAGTCGAGTTGGCGACGGGCCGGAATCCGACTTCGCCGAGCGGAGTGATGTCGGTGCGCGCCGCTAAGCTCGGCGGCGTGGTCGTCCACCAACTCGACAGGGCACAGGCCCGGCGGATCGCCGTCCGCGCCCAACTGCTGGCCGCCCCGCGCCCGACCGACCTGCTGGCGGTGGTCCGACAACTGACCCTGGTGCAGATCGACCCGACCGCCGCCGTCGCGCCGAGCGCGGACCTGGTCTGCTGGAGTCGGCTCGGCTCGGCGTACGAGCCGGTGCACCTGCAACAGGCCCTCGAACGGGGCCGGACGCTCTTCGAGCACCAGGCGATGGTGCGTCCCATGGACGACCTGGGGCTCTACCTCGCCGCGATGGCGGCCTGGCCCACGCACGAGCGGCCGCGCGCGTGGCTGCGGAGCAACGACTCGTTCCGTCGTGACGTGCTCGACCTGCTCGCGCGCAGCGGGCCGTTGCTCTCCCGCGACATCCCGGACACCTGCGTGGTGCCCTGGCCGTCGTCCGGGTGGACCAACAACCGCAACGTCGCCCAGATGTTGGAGTTCCTGGTGCTGCGCGGCGAGGTCGCGGTCGCCGGCCGCCGGGGCCGGCAGCGCCTGTGGGACGTGGCCGAGCGGGTCTACCCGGCCGGCACACCCGTCGTCGGCCTGGAGGAGGCACACCGGCTCCGCAACGAGCGGCGGCTGCGGGCCCTGGGCATCGCGCGGGAGAGGGCGATGGTCGTTCCGGGTGAGCCGGCGGACGTCGGCGCCGCCGGGGAGCCGGCGGTCGTCGAGGGCGTCCCGGGCGTCTGGCGGGTGGATCCGGCCGCGCTCGGGCAGCCCTTCGCCGGGCGTACGGCGGTGTTGTCGCCCTTCGACCGGCTGGTGCACGACCGGGTCCGTCTCGCCGAGCTCTTCGAGTACGAGTACGTGCTGGAGATGTACAAGCCGAAGGCCAGCCGGCGGTGGGGCTACTTCGCGTTGCCGATCCTGCACGGCGACCGGCTGGTCGGGAAGGTCGACGCCACGGCCGACCGTCGGCGCGGCACGTTCACGGTGCACGCCGTCCACGAGGACGTGCCCTTCACCGCGGAGCTGACCCGAGCCGTGCACGACGAGCTGCGCGACCTCGCGTCCTGGCTCAAACTGACCGCCGAGGGCCTGCGCTGACGGGTGATCGCCGAGGCCCCCGTGGCTCCGGCGATCACCTGCCCCCGATTACGCGATCCGGCGGACCCGACGCACGGCGAGGTAGAGCAGGAGCACGGCGAGGGCGACGAAGATGCCCGTCTCGATGCTCTGGAACAACCAGAACCGGTCCGCCGGCTGGTACAGCTCCCAGTTGTACGCGCCCGGTCCGATACCCAGCTCGGCGCCGCAGGCCTGGCCGGTCGGGCCCTTGCCACCCGGCGGGCACTGGATCCGGGTGTTCTCCGCCGCCATCGTCCCGTCCGCGTTGCGGATTCCCACGGCGAGAACCCAGTTGCCCCGGTCTCCCTCCGGAATCCCGGGCCCCTCGATCGGGAAGGTCTGGGTGCGGGCGGGCTGGTAGTGCGGTCGGGCCAGGATCTCCACCGCCGCCCGTACGCCGATGAACCCGGCCAGGGTGATGCCCATGGCGGGCAGCATCCGCTTGAAGATGGTGCCGGCGAAGATGCCGAGCGCCACGGCGAAGAGGGTGTAGCCGATCGGCACGATGCCCTGCAGGTCGAAGACGATCATGCCGAGTCGGCCCTGGTGCGCGGCGTGGGTGAGCGGTTGGACCCACCACGACATGCCCAGTCCGTAGCCGGCCGCGAGGAGCACGACGGCACCGCCGACCAGCCCGAACTTCACCAGCGCCCAGCGGGTGCGGCCGACGCCCTGGGTCCAGACGAACCGGTGCGTACCCTGCTCCACCTCGCGAGCCACCAGCGGCGCGCCCCAGAACAGGCCGACCAGCACCGGCAAGGTGATCAGCAGCACCGCCACCAGGTTCAGACTGTCGTACCGGTCGCTGAAACGGCGCAGGCCCACGTCGCAGGTCTGCGCGGCAGCCTCGCTGAGGGTGGACGGGCGCAGACACTCCGCCAGCCCGAGGTCGGCGAAGGTGTGCCGCATCGACAGGCCGATCGGCACCAGCACGGCGGCGAGCACCAGGAACCCCAGGAGGGTGTAGAACGCCAGCTTGCGGTGTTGCCGCCAGGTCAGCCAGATCATGCCGCCACCCCCCACTCGCTGTGACTGGTCTGCGTGACGCCGTCGGCCAGGTAGGCCAGGACGACGTCCTCCAGGCTGACGTCGCGCACGGTCCAGGCGGGGTCGGTGACCGGGCCGTCGGTGCGCACCAGCAGCGTGGACTGCCGGTCGGTGTGGCTGGCCCGGACCACCTGCGCGACGCCGCCGATCGGACCGCCGTCGTGCCGGGGGCCGACGAGCTGCCGGTGCGTCGCCACCAGGTCATCGACCAAACCGGTGAGCTGCACCCGGGCGGCGTTGAGCACGATCAGGTGGTCGCAGACGCGCTCCAGGTCGGCCAGCAGGTGTGAGGAGAGCAGAACTGTGGTCCCGGAGTCCGCGACGCTGCCCATCAGCGACTGGAGGAACTCCCGCCGGGCGAGCGGATCGAGGCTGGCCACCGGCTCGTCGAGCAGCAGCAGCCGGGGTTGTTTGGCCAGCGCCAGAGCGAGCGCCACCTGGGCCCGTTGCCCGCCGGAGAGTTTGCCGACCGGCTTGTCGGGCGGTATGCCGAGCTGCGCCAACCGGGTCCGGGCCAGCGCCCCGTCCCACCGCCTGTTCAGCTTGTCGCCGGCGATGACCAGCTCGGCGGCGGTGAAGTCCCGGTACAGCGGGGTGTCCTGGGCGACGAACCCGATGTCGGCCAGCCCTTCCGTGTCGCCGTACGGCGACCTGCCGAACACCCGCACCGCGCCCTCGTCGGGCTTGAGCAGCCCGACGGCCAGGTGCAGCAACGTGCTCTTGCCCGCGCCGTTGGGCCCGACCAGCGCGGCGATCCGCCCGGCCGGAAGGTGCAGCGAACAGTCCCGTAGCGCCCACGTTCTGCCGTACCGCTTGCCCAGCCGGTCGGCCTCCAAGACCATGTCCATCCTCTGTCCTCTCGTAGCGCCGCGTGCTCGCTGCGCTCGCCCGCTCACGCGGGCTTCTTCTGTGGGGTGTCGTCGGCGAGGGTGGCGCGCAGTGTGGTCTCCACCAGGGCGACGACGTCCTCGGCCGTGAGGCCGGCGGCCTGCGCCCGGTGCAGCCACGCCACGAGGTCGTCGCGCAGCTCGGCCTGGTTGGGCAGGGACGCGCCGGCGAGGGTGCGCTGGACGAACGTGCCCACCCCTGGTCGGCCCCCGACCAGACCCTCGATCTCCAACTCCCGGTACGCCTTCAGCACCGTGTTCGGGTTGATCGCCAGCGACTGGGCGACGTCCCGGACCTTCGGCAGCTGGTCGCCGGGTGCGAGCAGACCGACGCGCAGCGCCTGCTTCACCTGCTGCACGAGCTGCATGTAGGTGTTCACCTTCGACCGGCTGTCCAGCACGAACTCGATCACTCGTGATGATCCTTCCTGTTGTCCTACGACAGTAGGACTAACAGACAGCTTGGTGGGACGCCCGCCCTCTGTCAAGCGGCTCCGCCGCCCTGGCACCCCCGGGCCAGCGATTGGCACCGACGGGTCAGCCACCCGGGAAGGGAACCGGCACGCGATCCGTGCGGAGGGGGAGGTGCTCGATGGTCACCAACGAACTCACGACGACGAGGGCGACGCCGTTGCAGGTCGCTCGCGCCCGGGGCCGGGTACGCGGGCGGTTGATTCTGCTCGGCCCGGCGTTCGTCGCCGCCGTCGCGTACGTCGACCCGGGCAACTTCGCCACCAACTCGGCTGCCGGCGCCCGCTACGGCTACCTGCTCGTCTGGGTCGTGGTCGTGGCCAACCTGATGGCCATGCTGGTGCAGACCCTCACTGCCAAGCTGGGCCTGGCCACCGGCCGCAGCCTGCCCGAGCTGTGCCGCGAGCGCCTGCCCCGCCCGGTGAACCGGATGATGTGGGTGCAGGCCGAACTCGTCGCGATGGCCACCGACCTGGCCGAGGTGATCGGTGGCGCGGTCGCCCTGTACCTCCTCTTCGGCATCCCGCTGCTGCCCGGCGGGATCATCATCGGCGCCGCCGCCTTCGTCGTGCTCGCCCTGCGCTCGCGCGGGTTCCGCGCGTTCGAGATCGCCATCGCCGTGCTGCTGGGCGTCATCGTCCTGGCCTTCGCGGCCAACCTGCTAGCCGCCGGCTCCGATCCGGGCTCCGCCGTGGCCGGCCTGGTGCCCCGGCTCCAGGGCACCGACAGCGTGCTGCTGGCCGCCGGGATCCTCGGCGCCACAGTCATGCCGCACGTCATCTACGTGCACTCCGCGCTGACCCGCGACCGCATCCCCGCGACCGACGACGCCGAGCGCCGTACCCTCTTCCGTGGCCAGCGCACCGACGTGCTGCTGGCCCTGACGGCGGCCGGCGCGGTCAACCTCGCCATGCTGCTCATCGCCGCGGCCAGCTTCCGGGGCGGCGGCCCGGTGGGCGCCGACAGCCTGGAGGGGGTGCACGCTGGCCTCGGCCAGAGCATCGGTACCTTCGCCGCGTTCGGGTTCGCGGTCGCCCTGCTGGTCTCCGGGCTCGCCTCCACGAGCGTCGGCACCTACGCCGGCGAGGTGATCATGCAGGGTTTCCTGCGCCGCCGGGTCCCGCTGCTGCTGCGCCGGCTGGTCACCCTGACACCCGCGCTGGCCGTGCTCGCGATCGGCCTCGACCCCACCCGCGCCCTGGTGCTGTCGCAGGTCATCCTCAGCTTCGGCATCCCGTTCGCGCTGATCCCGGTGGTCGCCTTCACCCGCCGCCGCGACCTCATGGGCAACCTGGTCAACCACCCGCTCACCACCGCCGCCGCGGCCCTGGTGGCCGTCCTGGTCGTCGCCCTCAACGCGTTCCTGCTGTGGCAGGTCGTCGCCGGCTGAGCCGGCCGGGGACGTCGTCGCCGGCCGCGGCCCCACCAGGGCGCGACTGCTCCACCTTCAGCGGGTGGGGAGTTGTCAGCGCGACAAGGATCATGGTGGGTGTAAGGGCAGGCGACCTCCCCGTTCCTTGCGGGGAGATGGTTGCCGCGGAGGTAGGCGCCTGGCCTCCCCGCTCTCGACGGGGAGATGCGGGGAGGTCTGGCCTCCGGGTCGCTCCCTGGCCGGCCAGGGGGCATGCCGACCTCCCCGCCAGGAGCGGTGAGATGCGGGGAGGTGGGCGGCCAGGCACCGGGGGAGACCTCCCCGCCCCGTCCCCCACCCCCGGAGAGGGCGGGGCGGGGAGGTCCTCGTGCGGGAGTGGGAAGTTGGAAGGAGGAGGGCGAGCCCTCTGTTGCCTTGCTGGCTGCCGTGTTGGTCCTCGTGTCCGGGCGACCCCAGCCCCCGCTAGGGATCGCCCGAATAGCCGGTCATGCCTCGCGGCGGATCAAGTAGTTGAGGGCTCCGAAGATCAGGGGAGCCGAGGTGGCAAAGGCCGCAGCGCCCGCAGCTATGGCCTTGCCGGGGTGGGGGTCGATCGACCATGAAACCCAACAGGCGATGGTGGCGACCTGGCTGGACCCGAGAGTCACAACGGCCAAGCACAGCAGCCGAATGGGGAAATCACTTCCCATCGCGGGACACCCTCCTTAGACACAGCGATCCATTTTGGATCTGCTGCGGAGGTTCCCGCCTGCTGCGCAGGCAGTCAGCTCCGTAGCTCTATGTCAAGTTGGGGTCTCGCACCGCGCGTCTGTCAGCCTGAGGGGTATCTGCGGTAGCGGCTGCCCCGATCACGCGTCGGGTTGCATGACGAAGTTGAACGCGGTGATGAGCAGGGCGAGCGTCCCGCCGAACGCGGCACCCCCGGCGACGATGGCTCGGCCGTTGTTCGGCTCGACGGACCGGGTGACCCAACTGGTGATGACGCCGGTCAGGCTGGCCGCCAACACAGCGACGACCAGCAGCAAGACGCGGGTAGCGGTGCTGCTTCCCATTTGAGGGGTTCCTCCTGTACGCACAGTCCTCCCTTGTGGAGGAGTGCGGAGGTGTGCCCTTCGCCTTGCTTCGCAAGATGCCACCGCCGCGACGCGGAGTCAACACAGGCGCGCGGGGTGCGTTTTGTGCCCCCCATGGACGCTTGACAGATCCGGAGAAGTCCGCCTGCTCCGGACGCCCCAGATCTCGCCAGGGAGCGCCCGGATTGTCGGTCATGCCTCACGCTTCATCAAGTAGTTGATCGCCCCGAAGAATAGGGGAGCCGAGCCGGCGAAGGCGGCCGAGCCGGCAACGATGGCCCTGCCGATCCCCGGTTCGATCGACCAAGAGACGAGCCCGGCGATGACCGCGACCAGGCTCGACCCGAGGATCACGACGGTGAGGCAGAGCAGACGGATGGGGAAGTCACTTCCCATGACGGGGCATCCTCCTTCGGACACAGCGATCCATTTTGGATCTGCGTCGGAGGTTCCCGCCTGCTGCGCAGGCTGTCACCGGGGCACAGCCCGTGTCAACCACGACGGTGGACGTACCCGGTGGACTGAAACTTGTGATCGGACAGGATGGCAGCTTGAGCTGGCCATATTTAGATGCATCATTGCTCGGGGTCGATGGACTTAAGCAAAATCTAAGCAACTGCTAAGGAAAACAAGAGAGTGTTTCGTGTCCGTGCTGTTGACGCTAACACTGGCTGCGGGCGTGAATGCAGCCCCAGGTGGTTCGTCTTTTGAGACGCGAACGCCAGGAAGACCCCGCAGTCGACCGCCTGACTCTCCCTCCGGTTTAACGGGGGATCTTGGTTAAAAGCCGCATCGGCCGGGGGTGTTCGCTTGTTGCATGACGTGCGAATGCGCCTGCCTGGCTTGCGGTGGGCCGATGAACCCGACCGAGGCGCACCGAGGGGGTCGGGCCTGCTCGCCGGCCCGCGCCGAGTTGGTGCGCTGGCTGCCTTGCGAGTCCTGCGGGTGGCCGACTCGGGTGGTCAGCAACTCGGCTCGGCGGGGGCATCTGCCTGGCCGCTGCGTCCCCGAGGTGTTCGGGCCTGCGTCGGGCCTGGCCGCCTGGCGCGAGATCCGCACCCAGCAGGAACGGGCCCGGGAGCGGTGCTCGGAGGCCCGTCGTCGGGCTCGGGAGCAGAGGACGGCACGTCGTAGGGCTCTGGTCGATCAGGCGCAACCCAAACGGGACCCTTACGCCGAGAACCACCGGGACTACACCCGCCGGGTCCGTGGTCAGAGGGCGGCCAAGATGCGAGCCGAGGGCCGACCGTGGTTGGAGATCGCAGCCGAACTCAAACTGCGGTCCGAGGGTGCCGCGTACAACGCCGCGATGCGCTTCGGTGCCCCGGAGGACATCGCCCGGTGGCCTGGCCGCCCTCAAAACTGAGGGCTCCCGAAGCCTCCGGATATTGCCTCCTGGCACCACCAAACCGACGTGTTCTCCTGGTCGAGCAGCCAAGATCAACAGGAGGGGACGATGGCCCAGAGGGGACCGTGGTACCCGAGAAAGACCGGCACAGTCGGGTGGAAGGACGAGCAGGGCGAGGCGCACGCCTTCCTTGCCAAGGGTGAGCCGTGGTGGGACGCACGACTGCCGAACGCGCGGCCGGAACTGTTCACGACCGACAAGGCCGAGGCGATGAGGCCCGACCCGATGAGCCGCCCGTGTCGACAGTGCGGGGCGATCTTCGAGGTGCCAACCGGCCCGGGTGAGACGCAGGACCACGCCGCAGCCCTGCACAACATGGTGGAGGCCCGCGCCTGCCAGCCCGCAGACTGACTTACGAGAAGCCAGACGATCCCCGCCCCGGTGTCAGTGCCGGGCGGGGCTCTCTCGTGCCACGGCGGCCAGCCGGACGGGCGGACGGGCCTACTCGTCCTCGTCCGCCGGGCGGGGCTTGCGATGGTCGCGAATGTACTTCTCGACGTCCGAGCGCAGCCACACCGAACCGCCGATCAGCGTCTGAAATGGTGCGGGGAACCGGGGCAACAGGACTATCTGCCGGAACCGTGAACGACTCACGCCCAGCATCGCTTGAATCTCCGCCGCTCCGACGAGCGGCCCGGGAACCTCGCCCATGACCACGAAGGTAGGCACTGTGCGGCCTACCCTCTGGGGCCTGCCCTATACGGCCTGCCCTACAGAATAGGCGCCCTGTAGGGCCTGCCATGATTGACAGGGTGGTAAGCGGGGGTGTCCGATGGATCACGAGGCCCCCGCCCTGGTGGCGAGTTTCGCGGCAGGGCGGGGTGCCAACCCGAGCCCACACCCCGGGAGGCTGGAGTGAAGCAGGGACAGGAACTGGAACGGCTACGCGAGCGGGTGCGCCAGCTTGAGGCATCACTCCTGGTCGCCCGACGAGAGCTGTTCGACGCCCGAGGCAGGCTGGCGGCCATCGCCCGAATGACCGAGGACCTCGAACGGGTCCAACGGGCACCCGGGGTCATCGTCGGGACGGTCAACTCGATCATTCACAGCCAGTCGTCGACCCTGCGCCGGCCTGGTCGCTGGTCGCCGGTCCGCTACCGGGGGTTTCAGCAGTGAGCGGCCAACGGCACGCGCCGATCCGCCCCCTGTGGGGGTGCGCGGCGTGCGCCCAGACCTGGCCATGCGAGCAGGCCCGCGCCGAGCTGGCCGCCGAGTACGCCGATGAGCCGAAACTGCTCGCGTTCGACATGGCCTCCTGCATGGTCGAGGCCAGCGCCGACCTCGTTCGACTCCTGCCGGACCCGCCCGACCCAGCGGAGCTGTACGCCCGGTTCATGGGGTTCGCGCGCCACCTCGCGATGAACCGCCCCCGCAACCTGGGTCACTTCAATTGGTTCAACAACTAACGTTGGGCCCTCGGCTGCGGTCGGGGGCCCCGCTGCGTCCTGCGGGTAGTCCCCAACGGCGAAAGCGGCGCGACCAACGGGGTCGGGTGCGGCCGGTCGCGGGCGGAGTTCTCCAGGCGGGGCGTCACCGGCGCGATCAGGTGCGTCGGCCCTCGTCGCGGGCGGGGATCTCCTGCCGCTGCTCCAAGGCGTCCGCCGGGTTGGCGTCGTCCGGCAGGGACGTGACCTCCTCCAGGGTGCCCGGCGGCAGGGCGCCCTGCTCGGCCAGGTCGGCCTCGGACGCCTCCGGGTCGACGTCGCCGGACATCCGATCCGGCGGCCCGACGTCGAACGCGTCCTGCCGCTGCTCGGCGGCGTCCGCCTCCGGGGGAGGAATCGGTTCGCCCTGATCATCCCGGAACGTGCTCATCGAAAGCCTCCTGCCCGACGGGTGTCGACGTGCCGCCGGGCCGCTGCCTACCCGCCGTGGTCGCGCTCACGCCTGGGCCAGCACTCGCGCGGCCACGGCCTCGATCGTGTCGGGATGCTTCGCCACCAGCGCGGCCACGCCGCCCGGGTCGGCGGGAGCGTCGGTGACCGGCAGCCACCCGCCGTCGTGTCCGAGCAGAGAGGCGATCGCGTCGACCGCCTCCGGATGCGCGGCGACCAGGACGCCCACCCGACCCCGTGGCGCGACGACGGCGCGCATGTCGCCCACCTCCTGCGCACCCACTCCCGGCGGCGGCGGGGACGCGACCCACGGCGGCACCCAGGAATCCAGCTCCGGCAGCGCCTCCGGGAAGGTGCGCCCCGCCTCGCGGATCAGCAGCGGGACCAGCTCCGGCCCCTGGTCCCGCAGGGTCGTGATCAGGGACGGCAGCCACGGCAGCAGCACCGGGTCGGGTAGCCGGGCGAAGGCGGTGGACATCGTCTCGACGACGAACGGCGCCAGCGCGGGCACCGGCTCCAGCGCGTGCACGAACCCGGCCAGATACTGCGGGAAGGCCGGCACCACCAGCGGGTTGGCCAGCAGCTCGGCACACCGGGCCCGCAGTTCGGCCAGCGGCAGCAGGCCGAGCTGGTGTCGGGCCGCCCAGAGCAGGGCGACCTTCGCCGGCGCCGTCGGGTGCGACTGCCCGACGGCCAGCTCCAACTGAGACCGGTCGCAGCCCAGCGACAGCGCCAGGCCCTCCATGGGGAACAGGAAGCCGAGCATCGCGCCGACCTGCCGGACCCCGGTCTCCTCGGCGGCGATGGCGGTCGGCAGCAGGGTGCAGTAGTGCGCGTACCCGGTGGTCACGAACGCCGCGCACCAGGGCGGAAGGGTCGGCGCGGTGGCCCGGTAGTGGGCCAGCAGGCGCCGGATGCGGCGCAGCACGTCCGGGGCGTCGTCGACGGTGCGCTCGGCGGCGAGCAGGTCCACCGCACGCGCCCCCAACTCGTCGACCAGACGAGGGCTGTCGAGCAGCCGGATGGCGTCCTCGACGGCGGCCAGCGCACCCGCGGCGGTGGCGTCGGGGCCGCGTACCGCCCGCCGCAGTCGCTGCTCCAGGACCTGCTCGACGGTCACGCCCTCGTAGCCCAGCTCGATCAGCGCCCGCTGGTGGCGGCCGAGCGCCAGGTCCCAGCTCTCCTGGACCGAACGGTGCCCGAGCCGACGCTCGCCCATGATCGGGCGGACCGCGGCCGGTGGCAGCAGGTGCCGCAGGATCCACAGCAGGTCCGAGCAGCGGCCCAGCTCCGGCTGGGCGGCCAGATCGAGCAGCGCCCGCTGCACTGTCCGCTTCTCCGGGGCCAGGCCGAGGGGCTGGAGCCGATCGAGCACGTCGCGGGCCAGCGGCGGGAGGGCGTCGTAGCCGACCTGACCGATCCGGTCGCCGCCCAGCAGGATCTCGCAGAGCCGCCGGACGTCGCGCCGGCCGGGCACCACGTCCTTCTCGATGCAGGTGACCGCCGCGTCGGCGAAGTCGTACGGGGTGGGCCGGGCCCGGTTGCGCAGGCCGGCCAGCAGTACCGAGGTCTCGAAGACGGCGATCGCGTCGGCGGTGCTGGCCAGGTACCCGTTGCGCCGGGCCAGCCGGACGATGTCCACGCACCAGCCGCGCAGCTCCGCCTCGTCCAGGCCGTCCAGGTCAGGCGCCGCGGCGAGGAAACCGGTGAGCCGGTCGCTGACCGGCCCGGCGGGGGAGGGCGCCGTCGGGGTCCGGCCCCGCCGCCCCCGGCTGGTTCCGGTGCGCTGGCCGTCCAGCCGGTACGGGGACAGCCCGTGCCGGCCCACCGCCTTCGTCCAGGTCGCCGCCGCGATCGACACCGAGCCCGGCGCCAGCCCGAACTGGGCCTCGATCGCCGAATGGCTGGACGGGATCAGGCCGTACCGCCAGCGGGTGTCGGTGCGCGGGGTGATCTCGAAGTCGTCCGCGGTGGAGCCCAGCCCGAACTGCTCGACCCGGCTGGCGGCGTGGAACGCGCCGCAGACGTAGAGGCAGTCGGCCGGATCGACGCCGGAGGTGGCGAGGTGCTGACGCATCCGCGTCCACATGTACCGCTCGCGATCCTCGTCGCGGTCCAGCCGATCCTCCCCGGCCGGGCGCAGCCGCCGGAACAGGCTGCCGATCAGCACCATCACCTGCCGGTAGGTGTCGTGGTCGGCGTCGGCCAGCGGGCGTTCCACGTACTGGTCCCACCACTCCGACCAGTGCCGCACCTTGCCGTGGTGCAGCAGGTACGCCTCCAGCTCCGCGAACCGGGGCCGCAGGTCGCCGATCTCCACCCCGACGGCGTCGCCGTGCAGCCCGGACTCCTCTCCGGTGGCGGCCGGCCCGGCCGCGCCGCCCCCGTCGGTCGCCCCGGCCGCGCCGCTCCCGCCGGTCGGCTGATCGCGCGGCGACCACTGAAAGACGTGGTCGGTGGAGCGGTCCACCAGCACCAGCTCCACGCCGGGGGTCTCCAGCACGTACGCGATGGCCTGGTACTCCGCCGACGCCTCGGTGACCGGCGCGACGACGCTGAGCGGCCCCCAGTCGGCGGGAAAGCCGGACAGCTCCGACGCGAACGCCTGCACCGCGACGGGCAGACGGCAGTTGCGCAGCTCCCCGAGCAGCGGTTGGAGATCTTCGCACAGCTCCAGGTAGATGACCCGGGGCTGCTTGGCCCGCAGCCGGCGCACCATGGCCAGCGCGGAGGCCGGTGAGTGGTGGCAGACCGGGAAGATCTCCAGTCGCTCGCCGAGCGCCCGGTCGACGTCGTCGACCATGCCGGCGAGGATCGCGCCGAGCGCGTCGGCGGAGCCCGCGAACGCGGCCGCCGCGTCGCTGAGCTGCTCGCGGAGCGCGCCGAACGGGCCGGCGACGGTGGACGCGGTCACGACAGGGACGCGATCGCCTGACGACCGCCGTCGAGGAAGCCCGCCCACCCGTCGTCGTCCTTGCGGGCCCGGGGCTCCACCACCCCGTGCAGGTACTTGTTGAGGATCGCCAGGTCCTCCGGGCTGCGCCGGGCCAGCGACCCGACCAGCGAGCCGGCGAGCGTCGCCGCGCGCAGCGTACGGTCGCCGAAGAACTGGCTGTGCAGGATGGCGTCCTCCAGCACACCGATCTGCTCGGCGGTGGACAGCGCCGATTCCAACTTCTCGTCGTCGCTGGTCGCGGCGGCGGCGCCGGCGCGCAGGTCGGCGAAGCTCTGCAACAGGATGTCCAGGAGGGTCGGCGGGACGTCCAACTCGATGCGGTGCCGGCGCAGCAGCTCCTCGGTGCGGAACCGGACGATCTCCGCCTCGCTGCGCTTGTTGGTCACCACCGGAATCCGCACGAAGTTGAACCGCCGCTTGAGCGCCGAGGAGAGGTCGTTGACGCCCCGGTCCCGGCTGTTGGCGGTCGCGATGATCGAGAAACCGGGTTGGGCGAAGACGATGTTGTCCTGGTCCAGCTCGGGGATGGCGACGTACTTCTCGGACAGGATCGAGATCAGGGCGTCCTGCACGTCGCTGGTGGAGCGGGTCAGCTCCTCGAAACGCCCGACCACGCCACGCTCCATCGCCGTCATGATCGGTGAGGGGATCATCGACTCGCGGGACTGGCCCTTGGCGATCACCATGGAGACGTTCCACGAGTACTTGATGTGGTCCTCCGTCGTGCCCGCGGTGCCCTGCACGACCAGGGTCGAGTTGCGGCAGATCGCGGCGGCCAGCAGCTCGGCCAGCCAGCTCTTGCCGGTGCCGGGATCGCCGATCAGCAGCAGACCCCGGTCCGAGGCGAGGGTGACGATGGCCCGTTCGACGAAACTGCGGTCGCCGAACCACTTCTGCGGGATCTCCCGGGACAGGCCGTCGGCCCGCTCCGAGCCGAGGACGAACAGCCGGACCATGCGCGGGCTCAGGCGCCACGAGAACGGCTTCGGGCCGGTGTCGACCGACTCCAGGAAATCCAGCTCGTCGGCGTACGTGACCTCGGCGGGGGCGCGCAGCATCTCGGACATGAGGGGTTGCTCTCCTAGGTGAGGAAGTTCTTCAGCTCGACGACGAGCTTGCGGATGTGACCGGAGATGACCGGGGTGCCCTGGTCCTTGAAGCGCTGCCGGAACCAGGGGTTGACGCTCTGCTGCCCGGAGCTGCTGACCGAGCCGACCGGAATGACCTTGACGCCGGAACGGTGTACGGCCTGGAGCCCGTCGAAGACCGCCTGGTGGTTGGCCTCGTAGAAGTCGGAGATCCACACCAGCACCGTGTTCTTCGGCTCGGCGATCTTGGGCCGGGCCAGCGTCAGCGCCGCCGTGCCGTCGGTGCCGCCGCCCAACTGGGTACGCAGCAGCACCTCGAACGGGTCGTGTACCCACGGGGTGAGGTCCAGTGCCCGGGTGTCGTACGCGACGAGGTGCACGTCGACCCTCGGCAGCCCGGCGAAGATCGAGGCGAGGATCGTGCAGTTGACCATCGCGTCGACCATCGAGCCGGACTGGTCGACGACGACGATGAGCCGGGACGGCGTGGTACGCCGCGCGGTGTGCCGGTAGTAGAGCCGGTCGACGTAGAGCCGCTCGTCGTCCGGGCTCCAGTTGGTCAGGTTCTGCCAGATCGTGCGGTCGAGGTCCAGGTTGCGGAACACCCGCTTGGGCGGCACCGACCGGTCCAGTGCGCCGACACTGGTCTGTTGCACCTGCGTCCGGAGCACCTCGGCGACCTCGTCGACGAAGCGCCGGATCAGGGCCTTCGCGTTGGCCAGCGCCACCCCGGACAGGTTGGCCTTGTCGCGCAGCAACTGCTCGATCAGCGACATGCTCGGGGTCAGCTGGCTGGCCAACGCGGGGTCGGCGAGCACCTCCCGCAGGTGCATCCGCCGGACCAGGTCACCCTCCAGGCCGGCGAGGGTGCCGCCCAGCCCGCCGCCCTGACGGCGCAGCTCGCCGGGCTCGCAGCCGAGGGCCTGCTCGAACCAGCCGGCGTCGGACTGCCAGCGGGCCAGTTGGGTGGCGCTGACCGGACCGGAGCCGGTGGCGAACACGTTCAGCAGCACCTTCGACACCAGCGCCGCCCGGCGCACCTCGGCCGCACCCGGCCGGTAGGTGGAGCCGTCGCCCTCCGACCCGACCGGCCCGGTGCCCTCCGGCGCTGCGGCGTCCGGGTCGGCGGCGTGCGGCTCGGCGGTGTCTGGCTCGGCGGCGTGCGGCCGGTCGTCGTGCGGCTGGGCTTCGGCGGAGGTGAGCAGGCCGCGCAGCTCTGCCGCGAGTGCCGGGAAGCGCTGCACGATGGTGTCCACCGAGACCGACGGGTCCAGCAGGGCGGCGGGCAGCCCGAGGTCGTCGACCACGGCCACGCTCGCCGACTCCAGGCCGGGCTGCTCGTCGCGGTCGAAGAGGCGGGACAGCAGCCGCCAGTAGAGGACCTGACGGCGGTTGGCGTCGGCGAACCCGCCGGTGGGGATCGGCGCGGTCATCGGCGCAGCAACCGTCCCGCGCGCTCGCGCAGCACGGCCACGGCGTCGCCCGCCCGGGCCTCCTCCTTGGCGACCTTCGGATCGGTGACGCCGCACGCCCAGTCGCCGTTGTGTGCCTGCACCGTCCGCCGCTTCACAGTCGCCCGGACCGCCAACGGCTGGAGCAGCCAGCGGCCGTCGTCCCAGCGTAGGAGGCCCAGGCAGGCCGACGCGGCGGCGACCAGGTCGCCGGTCAGCGGGCCGGCGGCCGGCAGCCGGTCGACGGCCAGCACGACCCGTTCGCCGTCCACCTCGATGCCGAGCGTGCCGTCCTCGTCGCGGATCGCGGCGCCCTCGACGAGCACCGGCTCGGCGATGCCCGTCGGGTGCCGGTCGAGGGGGTCGGTCGCGGCCGTGCTCGCGGCCGGCAACAGCACCCGGGCGGTGGCGAACGGGTCGGCGGGCTCGTCGAGCTGGACCCGGTCATCGACCCAGCCCAGGTCGCCACCGCGCAGCGGCAGATCGGTCACGACCAGCGCCCGCCGCTCGGCCAGCGCGGTGAGCAGCAGCGGGTGTGCCGACAGCAGCCGCCAGATCGCCGGCCCGACGATCGTGTCGACCTTCGCGGCGGCGACCGCCGTGCGGACCAGCAGCGCCGGCCCGCCGTCCGCCGGCTCCAGGACGGCGTGCAGCTGGACCTGCACGGCGGTGTCGTGACTGTGCACGTCCACACCGAGCGGCAACAGCCGCCCGGAGACCGTCTGCGCCTCGCCGGTCGGCGGTGCGCCCTCGGTGAGCAGGACGCCACGGGCCCACAGGTCGGCCCAGCGGCGGGCCGGCACCTGCGCCATGGTGGCGACCGGAACGCAGGCCCGCAGCTCCGCGGCGAGCCCGTCGAGCAGCACCGCGATCCGGCGCAGCTCCGGCACGGCCAGGCTGGCCTCGACCACCCCGGCGGCGGCGGAGAGCAGCTCGTGGTCGACGCCACGCCAGCCGGTGACCGCCACCTCGTGCCACCAGGCCCGCGCTCCGGCGAGCGCGGGCGGCGTCTCGGAGGGCCCGGTGGTCGGCGTCGTCCACGGCGACCGGGTGCGGCCCAACGCCTCGTCGAGCTGCCCGAGCAGGGCGTCGTGTGCCGCGCCGAGCAGCGCCGAGCGCGCCCCGGCGAGCGCGGCGAGGTGCTCCGGGGTAACCGATCCGGCGGTGACCGCGTCGACCGCGGCGGTCACCGGGCCACCCAGTGGGGTGCCGGCCAGCGCGTCGGCGAGCGCGGCGAGCGCCGCGGCGCTCCGTTCGCCGATCCGACCGAAGCCGTCGGCGAGGGCGTCGTCGAAGCCGGCGACCACGTCGAGCGCGTCGCTCAACCCGGCCGGGACCGCATGCAGGCGCGCGACCTGGGCGCCGCGCATCAGCGGCCGGACCCGGTGGCCGGGAACCAGTGCAGCTCGGGCAGCGCGACAGTGCTGACGGGCAGCTCCAGGTAGGAGAGGTGGCGCAGGAAGCGACTGAACACCACCGCCGCCGAGGCGGGCTCGGGCTGGCCGTCGAGCCGGGACAGCAGCTCGCTGCCGTCGGCCAGCCCGTCGCCGACGTCGACCCGCAGGTAGCGGGCCACCCGGTCGACGCCGTACTGGAGGACGGCCTCGTCGGCGAGCGCGTGCAGGTGCTTGCACGGGATGCCGCGCAGGCCGCCGCAGGGCCGGTTGTTGTTGGTGCTGCACTGGTAGGCGTGGGTGCCGGCGGCGACCGACGAGACGTAGACCCGCTCGACGTCCGACCCGCTGGAGACCACGCCCTGCAACCGGCCGTCAGCCAGCTCGACGAAGGGCACCTTGGCCAGCTTGCGGGGGCGGGCGGGCGGCACCACCGCCACCACGCTGCGCCGCCGCCAGTCGGCTCCGTCGGCGTTCGTCACGTCACGGCCTCCCACTTCGAGAAGAATCCAGGGTGGTGCGCACGCCGGCCGGTGCCGGTGCCGCTACGACGACACGATCATGGACTACGGGTACGACAGATCCGGTGGCGGCGCCGGTCCCCGCGAACCGTTCGGCGCAGCCAGCGCGGCGTTCGGCTCGCGGCCGTGCCGGGCCGGGTCCGGCCCACCCGGCTGATAGCCGAGCATCGATGGATCCGTTCGGATGTGGTAGCCGTTTTCGGCGGGCGGCGTGCCACGACGGTCCCGAACGACCCGCGAGGAGAGGGATCAACCATGCGATGGAACGCACGACGGGCCGCCGCCGGGGCCTTCGGGCTCGCCCTGGGTGCCGTACTGGCGTTGGCCCAGGTCGCACCCGCCCAGGCCGAGTCGAACGGCGGGGTGCGCGTGATGCCGCTCGGCGACTCGATCACCGACGGGTTCAACGTGCCCGGTGGGTACCGGATCAACCTGTGGCAGCGGCTGGCCGGCGGCGGTTACACCGTCGACTTCGTCGGCTCGCAGTTCAACGGGCCGGCCAGCCTCGGTGACCACGACCACGAGGGCCACTCGGGCTGGCGCATCGACCAGCTCGACGCCAACATCGTCGGCTGGCTGCAGGCCACCGCCCCGCAGACGGTCCTGCTGCACATCGGCACCAACGACGTGAACCAGAACTACGACCTGGCCAACGCGCCAGCCCGGCTCTCCGCGCTGATCGACAAGATCAGGGCGACGGCGCCGGAGGTGGAGCTCTTCGTCGCCACCATCATCCCGGAGTCCGACCCGAATCTTCAGGCCCGGGTGCAGACGTACAACGCGGCGATCCCCGGGATCGTGGCGCAGAAGGGCAGCCGGGTGCACCTGGTCGACATGCACGCGGCCCTGAGCACCGCCGATCTCGCCGACGGGGTCCACCCCAACGCCGGCGGGTACGACAAGATGGCCGCCCGCTGGTACGACGCGCTGCGATCGGTGCCGGGCAGCCTCGTCCCGCCGAGCGGGCCGCCGGTCGGCACCCCGGTCGGCCTGCTCAACCCGAACTCCGGGCGCTGCCTGGACGTCTCCGGCGCCAGCACCACCGCCGGCGTCCCGGTCATCATCTGGGACTGCCACGGCGCCGCCAACCAGCGCTGGACCCGCACCGCCGCCGGGGAGCTGCGGGTCTACGGTGACCGCTGCCTGGACGTGCAGGGCGGCGCGAGCGCCGACGGCACCAGGGTGCAGATCTGGACCTGCAACGGCGGTGCCGCCCAGCGGTTCACCTTCCGCTCCGACGGGGCGATCCTGCTGACCAGCGTCGGCAAGTGCGTCGATGTGGCATCGGCCGGCACCGCCAACGGGACCGCCGTCCAGCTCTGGACCTGCAACGGCAGCGGCGCGCAGCGCTGGTCCACGAGGTAGCGGGTCCGACGCCGGTCCACCTCGTGCCCCGGTGGACCGGCGTCCGCCCCCTGCGAGCCCCCCGGTTGGCGGGCGCGGATGTCGTCGGGTCCGCGCGGATGGTCGCCGCCGCTGGTCACGATCGGCCAGGATGGGCGGGACGGCCGGACAACGGCCGCGGCGAGGAGGCGGGCGATGCGGGTACGCGGCTGGGTGACCCGGGGGCGGCACGTCCGCGCGGCGGCGACGCTGGCGGCTCTCGTCACCGGCGCGGTGCCGCTGGCCGCGGTGCAGTCGCCGGGCCCGGCGGCCGCCGGCGCGGCGTCGGCGGGGGCGCCCGTGTGCCAGGTCCGCGACCACCGGCTCAGCGAGATCTCCGGGATGGTCGCCACCGACGACGGGTACGTGGTGGTCAACGACGGCGCCGACGACGAGGCCCGCCTCCGGATCTTCTTCCTGGACCGGCGCTGCGCGGTGGCGCGGACGGTCAGCTACCCCTCCCGTCCCCGGGACACCGAGGACCTGGCCCTCGGCCGGGACGGCACCATCTGGGTCGCCGACACCGGTGACAACGACCGCAACCGCGAGACGATCGCGCTGTGGCGGCTCGCGCCGGGGGCGGACCGGCCGGTGCTGTACCGGATGAGGTACCCGGACAATCCGCACGACGCCGAGGCGCTGCTGCTCGACGCGGCCGGCCAGCCGCTGATCATCACGAAGGGCGGCAGCGGCACCGTCGTGGTGTACTCGCCGGCCACCGCGCTGAAGCCGGGGGTCACCACACCGCTGGCCTCGGTCGGCCGGGTGGTCCTCCCGTCCAGCACCACCAGCAACCCGTTCTCGTTCCTCGGGCGGGGCGTCGTCACCGGGGCGGCGAACGCGCCGGACGGCCGCCGGGTGGTGCTGCGGAGCTACGCCGACGCGTTCGAGTACGACGTGGTCGGCGGTGACGTGGTCGGCGCGCTGACCGGTGGCACCCCACGGGTCACGCCGCTGCCCGACGAGCCGCAGGGCGAGTCGATCACCTACAGCCGCGACGGCCGGTCCCTGCTCACCGTCTCCGAGTCCGCCGACCAACCGGCCGGCAGCCGCCCGACGATCCTGCGGTATCCGGCCGCGACCGCGACGGCCGCCGCGCCGCACCCGGCGGAGTCCACCACGGCGGCCCCGCCGTCGCCCCCGCCGGCCCGCCCGGCGGCACAGGCGGCCGGCATCGGGGGCGGTCGGACCTGGCCGCTGGCCGCCGGCGCCGGGACGCTGCTGGCACTCGTCGCCGTGGCCGGGGTGCTGTGGCGGCGGCACACCGACCGACGCTGACCGACGACGGCCGGCCGGGCGCGCGGCACGGTGTGCGGGCCGGCACCGCGTCGCGAACCGGGGGACCGGCGCGCTGCGGCAGGATGGGTGGATGTCCGTGCTGTCCGAGCTGCGCCACCCGATCGTCGCCGCGCCGATGGCCGGTGGCCCGTCCACCCCGGCCCTCGTGTCGGCCGTCTCCGCCGTCGGCGGGCTGGGCTTCCTGGCCGCCGGCATGATCGACACCGCGCGGCTGGTCGCCGACATCGCCGAGGTGCGCGCGCGTACCGACCGGCCGTTCGGGGTCAACGTCTTCCTGTCCGGCGACGACACGGTCGACGAGGCCGCCATCCGGGCGTACGCGCAGCGGCTCGCCCCGCACGCCGACCGCCTCGGAGTGCGGTTGGGTGAGCCGGTGGGCGGCGACGACGCGTACCCGGAGAAGCTGGCCGCGCTTCTCGCGGACCCGGTCCCGGTGGTGTCCTTCGCGTTCGGGCTGCCCGACCGCGCCGTGGTGGCCGCCCTGCGGGAGCGCGGCACCGAGGTGTGGGCCACCGTCACCCGCCCGGCCGCCGCCACGGCCGCCGCCGAGCTGGGCGTGGACGCCGTCGTGGTGCAGGGCACCGAGGCCGGTGGGCACCGGGGCGGGATCCCGGACGACGACGACTACGCGCTGTTGCCGCTGCTCCGGCTGGCCGCCGCCGAATGCGACCGGCCGTTGGTGGCCGCCGGTGGCATCGCCGACGGCCCCGCCCTGGCGGCGGCGCTGGCCGCCGGGGCGCAGGCCGCCCAGCTCGGCACCATGTTCCTGCGCTGCCCGGAGGCGGGCAGCTCACCCCTGCACCGCGCAGCGGTGGCCAGCGCCGCGCCGACGGCGTTGACCCGGGCCTACACCGGCAAGCGGGCCCGCGGCGTGGTCAACGACTTCCTGCGTACGCACGACGCGGTCGCGCCGGCCGGCTACCCGCAGGTGCTGCACCTGACCCGTCCGCTGCTCACCGCCGCCCGGCGCGACGGCGACGCCTCGGTGGTGAATCTGTGGGCCGGGCAGGCGCACCCCCTCGCCCGGGACGTACCGGCGGCCGAACTGGTCGTCGAGGTCAGCGCCGCCGCCCGGGCCGCGCTGACGGCGGCGGCACAGCGGGCGACCCGCTGGGGCTGACCAGGCGACCTGTCGTCGGTCCGGGCGGGCGGAACGGCCCGGACGCCCAACCCGTTAGAGTCTCGCCGTGATCGAGATCGGCGCGCACGTCGACCTGTCCCACTCACCCGACCGGGTCTGGCTCGCACTGACCGATCGGGAGCTGTTGGGCCGCTGGTTCGCCGAGGCGGACACGGTGGAGGGGGTGCCGGACCGGCTGGTGCTGCACACGGCCGGCCTGCCCGGCTTCGACGCCGACGTCGAGGTCGAGGTGACCGAGCGGCGGGTGCCGGAGCTGCTGGTGTTGCGCTGCGACGAGGCAGGTCGGCTCACCGAGCTGACCTGCGCCGTCACCGCCACCAAGCAGGGCAGCCGGTTGACCGTGCGGGAGGTCCCGACGCACGGCTCCTGGTCGGAGGAGCACCACGAGCCACGCGAACAGCAGCTCCGGCAGGCGTTGACCGTGCGCCTGCCGGCCATCCTCGACTGGCTCGCGTTCCAGCAGGTCGATCTGCGGCGTGGCGTGGCGGGGATGACGACCGAGCTGCCGGTGATCGGCGCGTCCGGCCCCGCGCCGGCCCGGGGTCGGCGCCGTGCGGCGGTCGCCGGGCTGACCGGGGTCGTGCTGGTGGCGGGGCTGGTGGCGTGGCTGACGCTGCCGGGCGAGCCGGAGCATTCCGCCGCGCCGACGCCGACCGCGACGTCGACGACGACGCCGCCGAGCATGGCGGCGGCGGCGCCGACCGCGCAGCCGAAGGCGACACCGTCGGCGCGAGCGTCGCGCAGCGTCACGCCGACCACCGCCCGTCCGAGCCGCACCCCGTCGGCGACACCGTCGCGTACGCCGACGGCGGCGGTGCCGCCACCCCCACCGCCGCTGGTGGCGCGCTACGACACCGACTCGAGCCGGCTGTTCGGCTACACGGGGGAGGTGGTGGTCGACAACCCGGGCCCCGCGCCCGCGGAGCAGTGGGTCGTGGTGGTGACCCTCGCCGACGGCAGCAGCGTCGACGATGTCGAGGGAGCGGACTGGCGTCAGGACGGGCAGGCCATCACCTTCAGCGGCTTGGCCGTGCCCGCCGGCGGGTCGCGGACGATCCGGTTCGACGTCCGCGACAGTCGGCCTAAGGCAAGGGAGCCGGAGGGCTGCACAGTGGGCGGCAACCCGTGCGCGGGGCTCTGACTAGGCTCCTCGGCATGGCACTGCTGCACCGGGCGACGCTGCGCCCCACCAAGCTCGAACTGCTGACGACCTGGCTGCCCGGCCGACCCTGGTGGCAGGGACCGGCCGGCGTCGACGTGGTGAGTCGGGGGGCGTACCGCTTCGACGACCCGGCCGGCGAGGTCGGCATCGAGACCATGCTGGTCGCCGCCGCCGACGGGCCGGTCCACCAGGTCCCGCTCACCTACCGCGCCGCGCCTCTCGACGACGCCGACGAGTGGCTGGTCGGCACGACCGACCACTCGGCGCTCGGCCGCCGGTGGGTGTACGACGGCTGCGCCGACCCGGTCTACGCGGCGGCGCTGACCCACGCCATCCTGGCCGGCGCCGGTCAGGCGGAGCAGTACTTCGAGGTCGACGGCCGGCGCGAGGTGCGACCGCCGACGATGGCGATCGACGTCAGCGGCGACGGCGGGGCCGTGCCGGCGATCGGCGCCGTCCGGCAGGTCGTCGACGAGGACGACACGGTCATCGTCACCGACGCGGTGGAGCTGGTCGTGGTCCGCCGGCCGGCCGCCGGGGCGGTCGGGGCCCGGGGCGCCACCCTGAGCGGCGCCTGGGACGGGCAGCCGACGACGGTGCCGCTGGCGTACGCCCGGAGGCGGTGACGGCGGTGGGCGGCCCGATCGGTCGGGCCGCCCACCGCGTTCACCACTGGGCCGGAGGCGGTGGCGGTGCCACCGGCGGTCGGTCGTCGCAGGTGATGGTGTTGGGCAGCAGCCACGGGGCGAGCCAGCCGCCGTCGTTGCCGCCCAGGTCGGTCAGGGTGAACTCTGAGCCGGCCGGGGTGAAGTGGAACGACCCGCAGTTGTTCACGCCGACCGCTCCCACGTTGCGGGCGTCCACGTTGGCGAACGAGGCCGACCCGGCCGAGCGGGCGCTGAGCACTGAGGTGCCGGTGCCGTCGACCCGGATGTCGCGGAAGCGCACGTTCGTGATCGAGTAGAGGTCCTTCACCGGCCAGTCGCTGACCAGCATGATCGCGTTGTAGGTGCTGTCCAGGTACGCGTCGCCGGTCACCTCGACGTTCGCGTCGATGCTGCGGTCCAGCGCGAACATCCAGATGGCGCCGAGCCCGATGTTCCAGTTCAGCTCGTAGGTGCCGGCGCGGGCGGTGGTGTTGGCGGTGAACCGCAGGTACCCGGCGAACGGCTCCGCGCCGAAGCGGGCGCCGGCGTGCAGCCCGCTGCCCTCGCGGACCGGGTCGGCGACGAGGTTGTGGGAGACGGTGGTGTCGGTGCCGCCGTAGATGGCGATGCCGTTGGCGAGCGTCGGTGACTGCACGGTGTTGTGGTCGAACGTGTTGCGGGCGTTGGCCGTCTTCTCCGACCACATCGCCAGGCCGTCGTCACCCGTGTTGCGGACGAAGGTGTGCGCGACGAGGGAGTCGGTCACGCCGGTGTGGAAGTTGAGCGCGTCGGCGATCTGGTCGACGACGATGGTGTTGGTGACGCGGACGTTGCGCATCGGGCCGTCGAACCACAGGCCCGCCTTCGTGTGCCGCAGGTGCAGCCCGTCGACTGTGGAGTCGCTCATCGCGCCACCGATGGCGTTGACCTGGTCGGTGTCGATGCGCTCGCGTACGTCGCCCTCGATGGCGAAGCCGGACAGGTGGACGTTGCGGCTGCCACCGTCGGCGGCGTCGCGACCGTAGAAGCCGACGCCGGTGTGCACCGAGCCGTCCGGCGCGGGCGTCGACAGCGCGACCTCGCGCCCCTTGAAGACCGTGTACCAGTTGCCGGCGCCCTCGATGGTCACGTCGTCGACGATGATGTGCCGGTTGACCTGGTACGTCCCCGGCGGAACGTAGACCTTCAGGTGGGTGCGCCGGGCGAAGGCGATGGCCTTGTCCAGAGCGTCGGCGGAGTCCCGCCGGCCGGTGGGGTCGGCGCCGAACGCCAGCACGTTCGCGGCGAGCAGCCGTACGCGCGGCGGTGCGACCAATTCGGAGTCGAGCAGGTCGATGACCGTCCACGCGGCGGCGCTGCCGGCCGGCGCGGTGAGCCGGACCGTGTCACCGGCCCGGTAGGTGCGCCCGAGCAGTAGCCGCTGCTCGTCGTAGAAGTGGGTGGGCCGAAACGGCGTGCTGATGCTCGGGTACGGCGTGGTGGCCGACGGCACGCACTGGCACTCGGTGATCCACCAGTCCGGGTGCAGCAGCCCGGCCTGCGGGTCGTTGGTGAACGGGTACTGGTTGTAGAGCCACGAGTACTGCGAGGTCAGCGTCATGGTGCGGACGTGCTTGCCGTTGACGGCCACCCGCAGCGGCGCGGTGATCCCGCCGCCGGAGGGCGCGTCCGGAATGCTGTACCGCACGGTGATCCCGTTGGTCGTGCTGGGCAGGACGAACTCGACGTACTCGCCGGGGGTGAGCCGGACGGCCCGGCGGCCGGACGCCTCGGCGGGCAGCGTGTAGGCGGACCGGTCGGGGCCGATGACCTCGCCGTTGGTCCGAGCGTTCTCGGCCTCCTGTTCGACGAAGTCGACGTCGGCGCCGCGCCCGGCGACCAGCGTCGGATCGAGCGCCGCCCGGGTGACCACCGGCTGTGCGCCGGGTGAACCGGGTGGGCCGGCGGCGGCCACGGTGGGCCCGGCGACCAGCACGGCGAGGCCGGTCGCGAGCGCGACGGCGGTGGCGACCGGGCGGCCCGGGCGTCCCCGTGCCGGCAGGATGCTGCGAAACATCGGTGACCCTCCTGGTGGGGTGGTGGTGGAGGTCCGCCCGGCGTTCCCCCGGACGCCCGACATTGATCGTCATGATGCAGCACCGAACATCGCACTGCAAGACGACAATCGAAGATTGAAAAGAGGCGACTATTAGGCCGCAAGAAATGGACGGTCGGTGAGTTGAGGTGTCGCGCGTCGCGTGCGCCCCCGGCCACCCCGCCGGGCGTAGGCTGAGGCGCGTGGATCAAGAAGACCGGATCGCCCTTTTCCTCGACTACGAGAACCTGGCGTTGGGGGCCCGCGACCACCGTGGCGGCGCGGACTTCGACTTCCGGCCGATCGCCGACGCGCTGGCCGAGCGAGGGCGGGTCGTGGTGCGCCGGGCGTACGCCGACTGGTCGTACTTCGACGAGGACCGCCGCATGCTCACCCGAAGCCACGTCGAGCTCATCGAGATCCCGCAGCGCATGGGCGCGTCCCGCAAGAACGCCGCCGACATCAAGATGGCCGTCGACGCGATCGAGCTGGCGTTCGAACGCGACTACATCTCCACCTTCGTCATCTGCAGCGGCGACAGCGACTTCACCCCCCTGGTCCACAAGCTCCGCGAGCTGAACAAGCGGGTCATCGGTGTCGGGGTCGAGGGGTCCACGTCGGCGCTGCTGCCCCCGGCATGCGACGAGTTCCTCTACTACGACCGGCTGGAGGGTGTGGACATCCCGCCCACCCGCAGCCGGCGCGGTCGCCCGGCCCGGCAGCCCGGCCCCGACCAGCGCCCGCCCGAGCCGGAGCAGCAGCGCGAGCAGGAACACGAGCAGGAGGCCGAGGGTCGGCCGGTGGGTGAGGAGCCCGGCCGGGACGTGGACGCCCTCGCCGTGCAGGTGGCCCAGACGGTGGCCGGGTTGCAGGGCAGCGCGAGCGGCGAGGTGACCGCCTCCCGGCTCAAGCGCACCCTGCTGCGCAAGGACCCGACGTTCAGCGAGTCCGACTACGGCTTCCGCACCTTCGGTGAGCTGCTGCGCCACCTCGCCGAGCACAACGTGATCGACCTGGGCGAGGGGCCCGCGAAGGGCGACCCGGAGGTGTCCCTGCCCGAGCACGGCGACCGGGAGGTCGCCTTCGGCCTGCTCCGGGGCGTGGTGGGCGACCTCGGCAGCGCCGGCAACCCGGTGGCGCTCTCCGGCCTGAAGAACCAACTGCGCCGGGCCCGCCCCGACTTCAGCGAGAAGAAGCTCGGCTACCGCAGCTTCCTGCAGTTCTGCAAGGCCGCCGCCACCAGCGGCGCCGTCGACCTACGGTGGAGCCCGGAGGCGGACGACTACCTGCTCACCGCTCAGGGGTGAGCGACCGCCTCCGGTAGGCCCCGCCGGCCGCCCCGTCATGACTCGGAGTCCCGTTCGACCCGGCCGTGCGGGTGGCGTTCCCGCCACCGTTCACTCCGGGTGACATCCAGGTCACCGCAGCGGGTGGATCGCCCCTCTGGGCAGGACACGTTGGCAGACACCCTCGCCGGCGTATTCAGCGGTATGTGACGCCGGCCTGATTGATCGCTCAGGACGGGGAGAAATCGCCGATGCGGTCCCTCCCCGTCGCCCGCACAGGTGGAACTGTGTCTGAGTTGCGGCTATTACGGCGGTATATGCTCACCTGCGCCGTACCCCCAGCACGAAAATTGCTATACGGTCGGCGAATGAAGGTGGAGGAACACTGGTGGAACGGTGACACGACCCCGCGCGGGCGCCGGGACGTGTATATCCGTACTGACGGGCAAGGTTGGGAGGTCCGCGCCCAGATCGGTGGGGCGTCGGGTCGTGAGCGGGTGCAGCAGTGCCCCAGCCGGGCCTCGGCGGCCATCCTCGCCGACGCCTGGCGCGGCACTCACCCATCCTGGCGCGAGCTGAAGCAGCGCTGATCCGGCACCGGGCCGGGCCGGCAACGCTCCTGGGCTCCCGCCCGGTGCGCTCCCCGGCCCGCCCGGTGCTCGACTCACCCCCGACCGTCAGCGCGTTCCCCGGCAGCTGTCGACGATGTGGTTCGGCTCGTGGGTCACTGCTTCTGGAACATGACCGAGGCGACGTCTGCCACGAATGCCGAGGCCCAATCGAGCTGGGGGCAGTTGTCGCGGCCCCTGCACTCCAGGCACCCACCTGCTCGCGCCGCGCGTCATCCGGAGTCCTCGATCACCTGCTGGTGAGCAGTTCGGGGAGGCTTTCCTGGAACTGGTGAGCATCACGTGATCAAGGCGCCACCGCGCAGCGGAACCTCGGATACCGCACCATCGCCGAACTGGAGTGCCCGGTGGCCGGGTCCGGCGGGTGCTTTCCGTGTTCCCCGGGGCAGGCCGGGTACACGGGGGCGGTCCGCGTCCGATGGAGGTCGCCCATGTCGCAGGGTCCCGACGAGGAGAACCCCAGGCTCGACGAGGAGGTCCGGGAGGCCGAGCGCCGGCTCGCCGACCTCGTCGACTCGACGGAGGACGCGCTGACCGACGACGACGCCCGCGTGCCGGACGACGCCCTCTCTGAGCAGGAGCCGGAGTAGGGCCTGTCCGGCAGACAAAACCGGACAGGCCCGTGGTCCGGGACGGGCTCAGCGCTTGAGTGTGAAGGTGAAGTCGCCGGAGAGCTTGCCGCTCAGGCGAACCGTCGAAACGATCTTCCCCTCCTCGCTCAGCCTGTCGACCTCGGCCCGGGAAAGACCGAAGCCCTCGGCGATCAGTCGCGCGGGCCGGACCGGGATGCGCGCCGCGAAGCGGACCGAGACGTCGACCATCTCGCGGTCCAGGTGCGCCGATCCGTTGGTGTCGAGACGCCAGGCGCCGTCCCAGTCCAGGACGAATCGATTGCGGCCCTGCACGGCCGGATCCTGAAGCAGTTCGGCGATCAGGCGACGGTCGTTGTCGTGCAGCCGGTCGAGCAGCTCAGGTCGGATGGTGCGGACTGTCGTCCGCTCCAGGACCGTGAGCTTCACCGTGTCCCCGCACCCGGTGCAGAGCGCGAGGAGCCAGATGTCGATCAGCTTCTGGTTGGCGTTGACGCGGAATTTGCCGCTCGGCCGGAGGTGCGCGGACGCGCACGCGTGGCAACGGCGGCGAACGATGGGCAGGCAGGTGGGCACGACGGCCCATTGAGAGAGCACAGAAGTACACCGTTTCCAGTGAGAAGTCCGCAGCAAGAAGGAGCGCGGCGCACAGGCGCGACGCGCGAATCAGCGCTCGGGAGGTCTCACAGGGTGTACAACGGGACGTCCTCGCCTCGACGACAGGTTGAGGCAGGACGCTAGCGGCGCAAGCGCCGCCACTCCACTCGTTTTCGCGTACCTCTGAGGGCTCGGCCGTCTCAGGCGGCCGGGACCGGCAGCACCACGCCCTCGGCCGCCGACCGGTGCGCCAGCTCGATCAGCTCGACCGTGGCGACCGAGTCGCGCGGGTCCACCGGCATCGGCGTGCCGTCGCGCAACGCCGCCGCAATCTGGGCGTAGAAGCTCTGGTACGCCCCGGGCCTGGTCGGCGTCGGACGCAGGTCACCGTCGACGCCGAGCAGGCCGTACCGCTCCGGCGGGACCTCGCCCCAGCCGGGCTGGTCCGGTCGGCCGCCGTCGTGCAGCGCGGCTTCCTGCACGTCCAGCCCGTAGGTGGTGTAGCCGGCCCGGTCGCCCAGCACCCGCAGCCGCGGCCCGAGCTGAGCGGTGATCGCCCCCATCCACAGGTGCGAGTGCACGCCGTTGGCGTGGGTCAGCGCCACGAACGCGTCGTCGTCGACCTCGGCGCCCGCGCGGCGGCGGTCGACCTCGGCGTAGACCCGCTCGACCGTGCCGAAGAGCTGCACGGCCTGGTCGATGAGGTGCGCGCCCAGGTCGAACAGCGCGCCACCGGCCTCCTCCGGGCCGGCGAGCTCCCGCCAGCCCGGCTTGATCGCCGGACGGAACCGCTCGAACCGGGACTCGAAGCGCAGCACCCGCCCCAGCTCGCCCCGCTCCACGAGCCCGCGGACGGTCAGGAAGTCCCCGTCCCAGCGGCGGTTCTGGAACACCGTCAGCGGCACTCGGAGACGGTCGGCCTCCTCGACCAGCGCCCGGGCGTCGGCGGCGGTGGGGGCCAGGGGCTTGTCGACGACGACCGGCAGGCCGGCCGCGAGGGCCGCCCGCGCCATCGGCACGTGCTGCCGGTTCGGCGTCGCGACCACGACCAGGTCCAGAGCTTCCGGCG
Organism: Micromonospora sp. NPDC005197; assembly: GCF_040608295.1. NCBI lineage: Bacteria > Bacillati > Actinomycetota > Actinomycetes > Micromonosporales > Micromonosporaceae > Micromonospora > Micromonospora sp. NPDC005197. Next base: position 63,547 of record NZ_JBEXHY010000006.1, read on the forward strand.
TACGCCACAGCTCGTCGGCGTCGTCGACCAGGCGGGCGTCCGGGAAGTGCTGGTGCGCCTGCTCGCGCCGTTGCGGATCGCGCGTCACGATGGCGTCCAGCCGCAGCCCGGGTGTCGCGGCGATCAGCGGTGCGTGGAACACCCGGCCCGCCAACCCGTATCCCAGCAGACCGACCCGCAGCGCCTCCGCCATGCCGTACTCCCATCTCCTGGCCCGCGCCCTGGACCGGCGGCGGTGCCGGTGCTCGAATCTACGCCGCGCCCGGTCGGGCCCGATCGGGGCCCGGCGCTGGTCAGCCCACCGGGTCGGCGCGCAGATAGGTGAGCACGGCGAGCACCCGGCGGTTGGTGTCGTCGCTGGGTGGCAGGTCCAGCTTCAGCAGGATGTTGCCGACGTGCTTGCCGACGGCGGCCTCGGTGACGTGCAGCCGGGCGGCGATCGAGGCGTTGGAGCGCCCCTCGGCGAGCAGCGCCAGCACCTCCCGTTCCCGGGCGGACAGCGCGGCGAGCGGGTCGCGGGGGCGGTGCAGCAGCTGCCGGACCACGTCCGGGTCGATGGCGGTGCCGCCGCCGGCGACCCGGCGCAGCGTGTCGACGAACTCGGTGACCTCGGCGACCCGGTCCTTGAGCAGGTAGCCCACCCGTTGGCCGTCGCCGCTGTCCAGCAGCGCCGCCGCGTACCCGGTCTGCACGTACTGGCTGAGCACCACGACCGGGAGGTGGGGTCGCTCGCCGCGCAGCGCGACGGCCGCGCGCAGCCCGTCGTCGCGGCGGCCCGGCGGCATCCGGATGTCGGTCAACACCAGGTCCGGTTGGTGTTCACGGACCGCCGTCAGCAGCTCGGGCGCGGAGCCGACAGCCGCGCAGACCGCGAAGTCGAAGCGGGTCAGCAGCGCGACCAGGCCCTCGCGCAGCAGCACCTCGTCCTCGGCGAGCACCACCCGGGTCACCGACGACATGGCAGCTCCACCCGGACCACTGTAGGGCCGCCGGACGGGCTGGACAGCAGCAGCCGGCCGCCCACGGCGGCCACCCGGTCGGCGAGCCCGGTCAGGCCGGTGCCCCGGGCCGGGTCGGCGCCGCCGTGGCCGTCGTCGGTCACCTCGACGACGAGGTCCGCGCCGGCCCGGGTGAGGCGTACGTCGGCGCGGGTCGCGCGGGCGTGCCGGGCCACGTTGCCCAGCGCCTCGGAGACCACGAAGTAGGCGGTGGTCTCCACGATCTCCGGCAGCTCACCGGGCAGGTCGGCGTGCACGGTGACCGGGATGGTGGCGGCATCGGCCAGCTCGCGTACCGCGCCGGCCAGGCCGAGGTCGGTGAGGCTCTGCGGGCGGATGCCGTGCACCAACTGCCGCAGCATCACCATCAGACCTCGGGCCTGGTCGTGCGCCACGGCGAGAGGCCGGGCGGCGGGGGATTCCTCGGGTACGTCCAGCCGGGCCAGGCCCAGCTGCAGGGTGAGGCTGGTCAGCCGGGGCTGCGCGCCGTCGTGCAGGTCGCGCTCGATCCGGCGCCGTTCGGCCTCGTACGCGCCGACCAGCCGGGTGCGGGAGCGGGTGACCTCGCGCAGCGCCGCTGCGTCCACCGGGTGGGCCAGCAGCCAGCGGGCCACCGCCGCCTGAACGGCGGCGAGCAGACCGACGGCGTAGCAGAGCACCGGGATCAGCAGCACCCCCACGATCGCGTACGGGACGGCCTCGCCGGTGCTGTCGATCGGCTGCCAGATCACCACCGGCTGGTTGGCGTCGCCGGCCAGCCAGGGGCTGGAGATCATCCCGAGGTCGAGCAGCACCAGCACCAGGAACACCCAGTACGCGACCGGCACGAACCCGCCCAGCCAGAACAGGTATGCCACCTCCCGCCAGGTCGCGGGGCTGCGGTAGCGGGCGGCCAGGCCCGGCCACGGCGACGAGGGCAGCGGACGGTTGTCGACGAGCCGGACCCGCCACCGCTCGACGGCGGCGACCGCGAAGCTCAGGATCGGGGCCAACGCCACCAGGATGACGCTGCCGGAAATCAGGAACAGCATCAGCGCGATGCTCGGCGGTCGGCCCTGCCGCCGGAGCGCGTTGACGGCGGGCAGCATGGGTCCGCCGATGACGAGCAGGCCGACGCCGAGCACCCCGGCGATCGGCACGGTGGTCACCAGGTAGGCCAGCGCGCGCCAGGGCCAGGCGGAGAGCAGCCAGCGGCGCTGGCGCAGCGCCCCGGCCAGGTGCGAAGGGTGTTCCGGAGTCATGCAGCAGACGCTAATCGGGAGCGACCGGGTGCCCCAGCCGTCCAGATCCACTCTTCGGGTATGGCCAGCACTACCGCCGTAGCGGGTGTGCGGGGTCCGGAAACGGGAAGAACGCGCCATCACGCGATCCGTGTGACCTGTGGCGGCGGCGGCTGGAGAGACATTGGGTGCCAGAACCTTCGTGGTGGTCGGCGGTACCAGCGGGCTGGGCCTCGCGGTGGCCCGGCTGCTGGTCGACGAGCACCGCGTCGTGGTGTTCGGCAACGTACCGGCCGAGGTAGCCGCGACAACCGACGAGCTGGGGTGCGACGGCGCGGTCTGCGACGTCTCCTCCTACGAGCAGGTCCGGGACGCGTTCGCCGAGGTGGTGGGGCGCTACGGCACCGTCGACGGGGTCGCGGCCTGCGCGTCGATGTGGGCGGGCGGCGACCTCGGTGACCTGCCCGTGGAGCACATCCGGCGGGCCGTGGAGATCAACGTCCTGGGTACGACGTACCTGCTGCGGGAGGCGCTGGAGCATCTGCACCGGCAGGGCTACGGGAACGTGGTGTACATCGGCGCGATGGCGCTGGCGGCGCCCCGGCCCGGCATCCCGGTCTACCGGGCGACCAAGAGCTACGGCAGCAGCCTCGTCGAGTCACTGGCCCAGGCCCAACACAGCAACCGAATCAAGGTGATGGAGCTGGATCCCGGGCCGATGCCGACCCGCTTGCAGGAACGCGTCGGCGCGGAGTTCCTCGACGAGGTGTACGCCCTGCCCGAGCAGGTCGCCGCCGAGGTCGTCCGGCTGTTGCTGCTGCAACCCGACGACCTCTACGTCTCCGGCGAGCGCGTGCTGCGCGCGGACGGGCGGTGGTGACGGCGGCAGCCGGACCGGGGGACCGTCCGGCCTCCGCGTGGGCGCCCCTGCGCGGCGCCGTCTACCGCAATCTCTGGCTGGCCCTGCTCGCCGCCAACATCGGCACCTGGATGCAGACCGTCGGCGCGCAGTGGCTGCTGATCCACCACTCCAACGCCTCCACGCTTGTCGCGCTGGTGCAGACCGCCAGCCTGCTGCCGGTGCTGCTGCTGGCGCTGCCCGCCGGGGTGCTGGCCGACAGCTTCGACCGTCGGCGCCTGCTGATCGCCGTCCAGCTGTTCCTGGTGGCGGTGGCGGTGGCGTTGACCCTGCTCACCCTGACCGACCGGATGCCGCCGGCCCTGCTGCTCACCCTCACCTTCGCGTTCGGGGTCGGGCAGGCGCTCACCCTGCCGGCCTGGGCGGCGGTGATTCCGGAGCTGGTGCCGCAGGAGCAACTGCGGTCGGCGTCCGCGCTCGGCTCGATAAGCGTGAACGTGGCGCGGGCGGTCGGGCCCGCGGTGGCCGGCGTGCTGATCGCCCGGGCCGGCGTCGCCCCGGTCTTCGGGCTCAACGCGGTGGCGTTCGCCATCTTCGCGGCCGCGCTGTGGCGCTGGCGGCCGGGAAGCGCCCGCGCCGTCGAGGTGCCCGAGCGGTTCACCGCCGCGCTACGGGCGGGCAGCCGCTACGTACGCCACTCGCCGATCGTGCGCCGGCTGCTGCGCCGCGCGTTGGTCTTCGTGATCCCGGCCAGCGCGCTGTGGGCGCTGCTGCCGCTGGTGGCGGCCCGGCGGCTCGGGCTGGGCTCCGGCGGGTACGGGCTGCTGCTGGCCGCCCTCGGGGTGGGCGCCATCGCGGGCGGGGTGCTGCTGGCCGTGATCCGCGCCCGGCTGTCGGCCAACCAGCTCCTGCTGATCGCCGGCGCGCTGTTCACCATCGCGCTGGCGGTCCTCGGCACCGTACGGGTGGTGCCGCTGGTGCTCCTCGCCCTGTTGCCGGCCGGGATGGCCTGGGTGACGGTGCTGGCCAACGTCAACGCCGAGATACAGCTCTTTTTGCCGAGCTGGGTACGGGCCCGGGGGCTGGCCGTCTACCAGGTGTGTTTCGCCGGCGGGCAGGCCGTCGGCGCCCTCGTGTGGGGTCTGGTGGCCGACGTGGGCGGGCTGGTCCTCGCCTACCTCGCGGCGGCGGCGTTGATGTTCGTCGGGACCGTGACGAGCCGGATCTGGCCGCTTCCGGACCTGCGCTCGGTGAACCGCGAACCGTCGGCCTACTGGCCGCAACTGCACCTCGCGCACGAGCCGGACCCGGGCGTGGGACCGGTGCTGGTGACGGTGCAGTACACCGTCCGGCCGGAGCGGACGGGACCGTTCCTCGCGGCCATGGACGTGGTGCGCGGCGCCCGGCAGCGCACCGGCGCGATGCGTTGGGGGCTGTTCCGGCCGGCCGAGACGACGGACCGGTTCATCGAGGTGTACCTGGTGCCGTCCTGGGGCGAGCACCTGCGCCAGCACGGTGGCCGGTTGACGGGTGAGGACCGCGAGGCCGAGGCGCGGGCCCGGGAGCTGACCGACGGCGAGCCGGAGGTGCGCCACCTCGTGCCGGCCGCCGCCGGGCCGGCGCTGACCGACGACCGCGAAGGACTCTGATCTCCGTACGCCCCATCCCGTGGGCGAATTCTGCCCGCGTCATGTGCAGGACGTGACCCCCGTGCTGCGCCACATCGAGGACGGCGAGCTGGATCCCACCCGGGTGAAGCCGTGACGGGTCGGTGCCGGCGCGGTGGCAGAACGGCCTCGCCGGCACCGCCTCGCGGTCGACGTACGTCGTACGACCGCGTTGTTAGGATGGCCGCACCATGGCGAGTGAGCGCAAGGCGACCGCGGATCCGGCCCGCAGCCTGGCCATTCTCTGGCGCACCCGGGAACCGACCAGCCGCAGCGCCGGGCCGGGCCTCAGCGTCGACCGGATCGTCCGGGCCGCGATCGACATCGCCGACGCCGAGGGCCTGGACGCGTTGACCATGCGCCGGGTCGGTGAGGCGTTGGGTGTCGGCACCATGTCCGTCTACACCTACGTGCCGGGCAAGGCCGAACTCGTCGACGTCATGATCGACACCGTGTACGGCGAGATGCCGCGTTCCGCCGTCGAGGGCGACTGGCGGGCCCGGTTGGAGCGGATCGCCCACGACAACCTGGCGCTCTACCAGCGCCACCCGTGGATGCTGCGGGCCGAGACGACCCGTCCGGTGCTCGGCCCGCACCTGGTGGCCAAGTACGACCACGAACTCGGCGCGGTCGCCGACATCGGGCTCACCGACGTCGAGATGGACGCGGTGCTCACCCTCGTCCTCGGGCACGTGAAGAGTTCCGCGCGCGCCGCGTCCGAGGTGGTCGACCTGGAGCGGGAGACCGGCATGACCGACGGCCAGTGGTGGCAGTCGCACGCGCCCTGGCTGGAGACGTTCCTGACGGCCGACAGCTATCCCACCGCGTCCCGGGTCGGCACCGCGGCCGGCCAGCAGCACGGCGGGGCGTACGGCCCGGAGTACGCCTTCGAGTTCGGCCTGCAACGCGTCCTCGACGGCATCTCCGTGGTGGTCGCCGAGCGGGCGGCCAGCCGGTAGCCCCGCCTTCTGGTGCTATCCGTGCGCCTCCGGCGCTGAGACGGCGGCCCCGAGCCGAGCGAGGGAGCGGGCGGACGGGCTGCCCGGCTCGGCGTGGTAGACGACCAGCGACTGTGTGGTGCCGCTGATCGTGAGCTTCTCGTAGCGCAGCTCCAACTCGCCGACCTGGGGATGGTGAAACACCCGGCGCCCGCCCCCGGCGCGGACGGTGACGTCGTGCCGCGCCCACAACCGCCGGAACAGCTCGCTGCCGGTCGTCAACTCCGCAACCAGCTCGGTGAGCCGTGGATCGTCCACCTCGACCCCCACCTGCGCGCGCAGGCCGGCCACCGCGCTGGCGGCGACCGCCTCCGGCGCCGGATAGAGCGCCGGCACGCTCGGGCCCAGGAAGACCGCACGCAGCAGGTTCACCCCGACCCGGTAGATCGGTGCCAGCGCGGTCGCCATCGGGTTGGCTAAGAGCACGTCCAGGTGCCGGCCGTGCACGAAGGCGGGCGTCCCCGCCCACGAACCCACCAACTGTCGGATGCCCACCGACACCCGCTCCGGGCGCCGTGCCGGGCGGCCAGGAAAACCGGTAACCCGGATATCGCCCGCCGGCCGAGTGACAGTGGGTCACGTAAGCGTGATCGAGAGATGGGACAGAGATGACCGAGCGAATCACGACGCCATTCGGTTTCGCCTCGACCGCCGACGAGGTGCTCGCCGGAGTCGACCTGACCGGCAAGCGGGCCGTCATCACCGGCGGCGCCGCCGGGATCGGCGTCGAGACCGCCCGCTCGCTGGCCGCCGCCGGCGCCGAGGTGGTGCTCGCGGTGCGTCGGGTCGGTGCGGGCGAGCAGGCCGCGGCCGACATCGCGACCAGTATCGGCGCGGACCGGGTCACGGCCCGCGAGCTGGACGTGGCCAACCAGGATTCGGTACGCCGATTCGTCGCCGGCTGGGACGAGCCACTGCACATCCTGGTCAACAACGCGGGGATCATGGCGCTGCCGGAGCTGGAGCGCACCGCCGAGGGCTGGGAGATGCAGTTCGCCACCAACTTCATGGGGCACTACGCGCTGACCGTCGGCCTGCACGACGCCCTCGCCGCGGCCGGTGGCGCCCGGGTCGTGTCGGTGAGCTCCAGCGGCAACCTCTTCTCCCCGGTGGTCTTCGACGACCTGCACTTCGCGTTCCGGCCGTACGACCCCCTGCTGGCGTACGGGCAGTCCAAGAGCGCCGAGGCCCTGCTCGCCGTCGAGGCCGACCGCCGCTGGTCCGGCGAGAACATCCACGCCAACGCGTTGAACCCCGGCGCCATCGCGACCGGGCTGCAAAAGCACACCGGCGGGCTGCGTACCCCGAAGGAGCGGCAGAAGACCCCGCAGCAGGGCGCCGCCACCTCGGTGCTGCTCGCCGCGTCCCCGCTGCTCGACGGCGTGGGTGGCCGCTACTTCGAGGACTGCGCCGAGGCCCCGGTCCGGACCGAGCGGCCCGCCGACTACAGCGGCGTGGCGGCGTACGCGGTCGACGCGGGCAACGCCGAGCGGCTCTGGGAGGTGGCGGCGGACCTCGTCGCCGCCGGTGGCGCCGCCCGCTGACCTCGACGGCCCGGCCCCGGCGGAACCCACCCGGCCGGCCGTCACCGGGGGGAGCGCCGGCCGCCACCGGTGCGCGGACACCACCCGGGCGAGTCCGACCCCGAGTTCCGGGCGGCGGTACGCGACCTCATCGCCCGGCTGCGCTCACCGGACGGCGGATGAGCCGGCGGTGGCCGGTCACTGGTCCTCGGGCAGCTGCTCGGACTCCGCGACCACCGCGCGGATCTTGCGTAGGGTGGCGTCCGGGGCGTGCACCGCGGCACGCCACCGGTCGAGCGTGCGGGTTAGCACCCGGACGTGAAACTGCAACTGGTTGACCTGCTCGCGCAGCAGCCCCAGCTCCGATCGCGCGCTCACCGCCTGGCCCTCCAACTCGGTGATCCGTAGCTGCAGCGGCTGCACGAGCGTCAGGGCGGCCTCCGTCAGCGTGTCGGCGGCGTCGGCCTTGAACTTGCCCCGCTGCGACACGACCGTGGCGATGGCGGCCAGACCTGTCGTCCCGCCGAGGATGCCGAGCAGGCTGAGCAGCACCTGAACCCAGTGCGGCGCTTCGGGTTGCGGTGCCGAGATCACGTGACACCTCCCACGACTCGGTGGTGAGTCGAGCACTGGTGGCCGTAGGCCAGACAGCGTAGGTCGACGGCGATCAGGGCGGCCCGCCAGAAGGCACCCAGTGGCACGGCGCTGATCAACGACGCCGCGACGAGGCCCTGCGGACCGGTCACCGCCACCAGCGCCACCGCGTACATGCCGATGATGGTGCCGAGCACCAGCACGGACGCGAGCTCGATGCCGAGGCCGGTGGAGAGCCGACCAGGCCACAGGATGCCGAGCAGACCGCCCACGCCGACCACGATCAGCGCGACCTCCCAGCCGAGCTGGACGGGTTCCGGCATGGACAGCTGGACCGACGGTGATCGGACGTCCAGCACGAGCAGAAGGAATCCACAGATGGGTGTCGTCACCAGGGCGGCGACCTCGAACGGCTGGCTCTTGGCCCGGGAGCGGGGATGTCCCACGGTGACTCCTTGGTCGAGACCGGAACCGTTGGCCCGCCACCGGCCGCTGTCGTGTCAGGTCGCACGCGCGATCCGGTTCGCGGGTGGCGATGCTTGTGGACGGTCGATGGTCGAGGCGGTCAGCGACTCGCCGTCGTTGGCTGCCGGTAACTGTCTGTGTAGCATCGGTGACCGGCTCTCGTCCACCTGGTGTAAGGTAGCCCTTTCGCAGGTCAGAGCTGGTTTGCGGGGCGTGTGCGCGGCCTACGCGCGAGGGATCGCCGGCACGGCGGCGACCCCTCGCGATCAGTGACGAATAGTGTCGGATATCTTACTTTTCAGCGGGTGTCTTCGTCCGACCCGCGTATCAGCGCAGGAGCAGGTCCCGCAGCGCCCGGACCACCACGGTTGGCGCCTCCTCCGCCATGAAGTGGCCGCAGGTGACCGTCTGGTGCTCCAGGTCCGGGGCCCAGGCCCGCCACACCCCCGCCGCGTCGTAGCCGAGCGCCGCGCCCCAGTCCTGCGCAAGCACGGTCACCGGCATCCGCAGCAGGTTGCCGGCCGCCCGGTCGGCCGCGTCGTGGACGACGTCGATGCCGGCCGACGCCCGGTAGTCGGCGACGATCGAGGTGACCGCGTTGCGGGACGCCCGCAGGTACGTGGCACGTACCTCGGCCGGCAGCGCGTCCGGGTCGCGGGTCCAGACGTCGAGGAAATGGTTGAAGAACGCGTCCGGGCTGGCGCTGATCAGTTCCTCGGGCAGGCCCGGCGGCTGCGCCATGAGGTACAGGTGGAAGGCGACCGCGGCGCTGGCGCCGTGCAGCACGTCCCACATGTCCAGGGTGGGCAGCACGTCGAGCAGGGCGAGCCGGCTGATCGCCGCCGGGTGGTCGAGGCCGGCGCGGAACGCGACCAGGGCACCCCGGTCGTGCCCGGCCAGGGCGAAGCGCCCATGGCCGAGCGCGCCGGCCAGCGCCACGACGTCGGCGGCCATGGTCCGCTTGGCGTACGCCGTGCCGTCGCTGTCCAGGGGCTTGTCGCTGTCGCCGTAGCCACGCAGGTCGGGGCAGATGACCGTGTGGTCGGCGGCCAGGTCGGCCGCCACGTGCCGCCACATGAGGTGGGTCTGCGGGAAACCGTGCAACAGCACGACCGGTGGTCCGGAGCCACCCACGGCGGCGGTGAGCGTCACGCCGTCGGCGACGGTGACGCGCTGGTAGTCGAATCCGTTGATCCTCGGCTGCACGGAAAACCTTCCTGGGAAGCGGGGTCGGCGGGCGGGGCGCCCGTCGCCGTCGTACGTCATCGAGGCTGCCCGGTGGTGATCAGCAGACGGTCAGCGCCGGATCAGTGCGGGCCGGCACGGCCGCCTAGATTGGTGCCATGACCAGGCAACCGACGCCGCCGGTGGGGGTGACGTTCGGCGTACTCGGGCCGGTGACCGCCACCGCCGCGGGCGGCCCGGTCCCGCTGCGGGGACACCGGCAGCGCCTGGTGCTGGCCCGGTTGCTGATCGCCCACGGCCGGGTGGTGCCGGTGGAACGCCTCGTCGACGACCTGTGGGAGGTCCCGCCGGACGGCGCGGTGGGCGCGATCCGCACCTTCGTCGCCGACCTGCGCCGGGCGTTGGAGCCCGACCGGCCGCCCCGGCAGCCACCCCGCCTCCTGGTCACCGAACCCCCGGGGTACGCGCTGCGGGCCGCCCCGGACACGGTGGACGCCGACCGCTTCGAGGCGGCCGTCGGCGAGGCGGGACGGCTGCTGGGCGGGGAACTGCCCGCGCCGGCCCTGACCGCGCTGGACGCGGCGCTCGGGCTGTGGCAGGGTCCCGCGTACGCGGACTGCGCGGGCGCCCTCTGGGCCGTCGCGGAGATCAACCGGTTGAACGAGCTGCGGATGCTCGCCGTCGAGCGGCGCGCCGAGGCGCTGCTCGCGCTGGGTCGTCCGGACGAGGCCGCCGCCGACCTGCCAGCCCACCTCGCCAGCCATCCGCTGCGGGAGGACGCCTGGCGGCTGCTCGCGCTGGCCCGGTACCGCGCCGGCCGGCAGGGCGAGGCGCTGGCCGCGTTGCGCGAGGCCCGCGACGTCCTGGTGGCTGAGCTGGGTCTGGACCCGGGGCCCGAGCTGCGCCGGCTGGAGGCCGACATCCTGGCTCAGGCGCCACACCTGACCCAGGCCCCCGCCGTGGCCGTGGCCGTGGCAGACCGTGCCGGACCCGTTCGGGAGGGTGGGTCCGCAGCGGCGCCGCAGCGACCGTTCGTCGGGCGGGACGCGGAGCTGGAGCGGCTGCGGCACGCGGGCCAGGTCGCCGCCCGGTCCGGCCGGCCCACGCTCGCCCTGCTCAGTGGGGAGCCGGGCGCCGGCAAGACCGCCCTGGCCGAGGCGCTGACCCGGCAGCTCGCCACCGAGGGCTGGACCACTGCCTGGGGCCGCAGTCCCGAGTACGAGGGCGCCCCGGCCGCCTGGCCGTGGACCCAGATCACCGACACGCTCACCGAGCCGTCCGGGTCGGGCGGGCCGGCGGGACCGAGCGAGCTGTCGGGGTCGGGCGAGCCGCTGGACGGCGGTGGGACGGCCGGGACCGGTGGCGCGGGCGACCCCGCCGTGGCCCGGTTCCGTCGGCACCGCGCGGTGGCGTCGTTGGTCTCCGCCGTCGCCGACCGGGGGCCCCTCCTGCTGGTCCTGGACGACCTGCACCGCGCCGACGGCGACACGCTGGATCTGCTCACCGCCCTGCTCGCCGGGCCGCAGCAGGCCACCGGGCCGGTGCTGGTCCTGGGCACCTACCGGGCCACCGAGATCAACCCGGAGCTGACCGCCGCCCTGGCCCGCGCCGCCGGGCTCGAACCGGTGCGCGTATACCTCGGCGGCCTGTCTCCCGAGGCGACCGGCGAGCTGGCCCGCGCCCTCGTCGGAGGGGACCTGGACCCGCCCACCGTCGGGCTGATCCATCACCGCAGCGGCGGCAACCCGTTCTTCGTCCGGGAGCTGGCCCAGTTGTACGCCGGTGCGGGCGGCGCGGCGCTGGCGGCGGTGCCGCCCGGGGTGCGTGATGTCATCCGGCACCGCCTCGCCCAGTTGCCCGCACCGACCCGTACCGTGCTGCGGCAGGCGGCGATGCTCGGCCGGGACGTCGACCCCGCGGTGCTCGGCGCGCTGACCGGCGACCCGGCGGCGCTGCTGGACGCCGTGGACCGCGCGTTGCAGGCCGGGTTCCTGACCGAGCGGGAGCCCGACGGGCGACTGCGGTTCACCCACATCCTGGTCCGCGACACGCTCTACGCGGACCTGTCCGCGGCGCGTCGCGCGGCCTGGCACGCCGCCGTCGCCGAGGCGTTGCGGCGGCGCCAGCCCGTCGACCCCGCCACGCTCGCCCACCACCTGCTGCGTGCCGGCGGCCCGGCAGCCGCCCACCAGGCCGCGGGCTACGCCCGTACCGCCGCCGAACAGGCCGAACGCGCCGGCAACCCGCACGAGGCGGCCCGGCTGTGGGCGCAGGTCATCGACGCGTACGACCGGGCCGGGGGGACCGAGCGGCGCGAGCGGTTGAGCGCGGTGCTGGGTCTGGGGCGGGGGCTGGCGGTGACGGGCCGGTTGGCCGAGGCACGGACGTACCGCGCCGAGGCGATCGCCGACGCCGAGGCGGTCGGTGACCCCCGGCTGACGGCGGAGGTGCTGGCCGGTTTCGACGTGCCCGCCATCTGGACCCGCAACGACGACGACCTGCTCTCCGCGCGGATCGTCGGCGCCGCCGAGAACGCCCTGACCGGCCTCGGCCCGACCGGCTCGGCGCAGCGCAGCCGGCTGCTGAGCACGCTCGCGCTGGAGCTGCGCGGCACCACCGGTGACCGTGGCCGCCGGGCCGCCGCCGAGGCCGAGCGGATCGCCCGGACCGTCGCCGACCCCGGGTTGCTGGCCTTCGCGCTGAATGCGCGGTTCATGCACGCCTTCCACCGCGTCGGGCTGGCCGCCGAGCGGGCCCGGATCGGCGCGGAGCTGATCGACCTGGCCACTGCGCGCCAATTGGTGACCTTCGAGGTGCTGGGTCACCTCATCCTGGTCCAGTCGGGCTGCGCGCGAGCCGACCGGGCCGGCGCGGACGAGCACGCCCGTGCCGCCGACCGCCTCGCCCAGCGGTACGAGTTGCCGCTGGTCGGGGTCTTCACCGGCTGGTACGCCGCGCTGCGCCGGGCGTTGGGCGGCGACCGGGAGGCGGCGGCGACCGCGTACCGGGCGGCCGCCGAACCGCTCCCCGCCGACGCCATGCCGGGTCTGGCCCACGGACTGCTGCCCCTCGCCCTGCTCGGCCTGCGCCTGGCCGAGGCCGTCAGCGCCGACCCGCTGGCGCACGCGCCGACAGGTGCGCGCCGAACGGGCTACGACCAGCCGGTGTCCGGGTCGGCCGGCCAGCGGCCGATCCCCGGGCCGGACGACGAGGACTGGGCGGGCCTGGACTGGGGGCCGCACGAGCCGTGGGTCCGCCCGCTGCTGGTCGCGGCCGAGGGGGACCTCGGCGCCGCCCGAGCGGCCCTGCGGGTCCTCCCGGACGGGCCGCACGACCTGCTGCGGGAGGTGCGGCTGTGCCTCACCGCGCGGGCCGCCCTCGCCGTCGGCGACCGGCCCACCATGGAGCGCGTCGCCGCCGCGCTCCGGCCGGCCGCCGGCGAACTGGCCGCCGGCAGCGGGGTGCTCACCGTCGGCCCGGTGGCCGGGCACCTCGCCGACCTGGCCACCGCCCTGGGCCACGACGAGGAAGCCGCCGTGCACCGTCGTACCGCCCGCCTGCTCACCGCCCGCCTGCTCACCGCGCGCGTCCGCACCGCCGATCCGGCCTGACCCGGCCGGGGGCGCGTCCCCCGCGCTCGGACGCCCGGCGACTTGCCCGTTCCTGTGGAACCGGCAACCGGGGTGCGATCAGATGGAACAACCCGGCGTTCGTCGTCGGCCGGGGATCGAGGGGGTACGCCGTGCAGGTGCTCGTCCTGATCGTGGTGGTGGGCGTCACCGTCCTGGTCGGCACCACCCTCGGCGGCCGGTACCGGGTGGCGCCGCCGGTGCTGCTCATCGGGTTCGGGGTGCTGCTCGGGCTGGTGCCGCCGCTGTCCGAGGTGACCCTGGAGCCGGACCTGGTGCTGCTGATCTTCCTGCCCGCGATCCTCTACCGGGAGAGCCTCACCATCAGCCTGCGCGAGATCCGGGCCAACCTGCCGGTGATCGGGCTGCTCGCCGTGGTGCTCGTGGTGCTCACCATGGTCACGGTGTCCCTGACCGCGCAGGCGCTCGGCGTGCACCCGGCAGCCGCCTGGGTGCTGGGCGCGGTCCTCGCGCCGACCGACGCCGCAGCGGTCACCGGCCTGGCCAAGCGGCTGCCCCGGAAGCTGCTCACCACTCTGCACGCGGAGAGTCTGATCAACGACGGCACCGCCCTGGTGATCTTCGGGGTGACCGTGGGTCTGCTCACCCAGAGCGAGAAGCCGGGGGTGCTGGGCATCGGCGAGGAGTTCGTCGGGGCGGGCGTCGGCGGGGTGGTCGCCGGTCTGCTGGTGGGCGCCGCCGTGGTGCTGATCCGCAAGCGGCTCGACGACCCGCTGCGCGAGGGGGCGCTGAGCGTGCTGACACCGTTCGGCGCGTTCCTGCTCGCCGACTCGGTGCACGCCAGCGGTGTGCTGGCCGTCGTGGTCGCCGGCCTGGTGCTGGCGTACGCCGGTCCGCGGGTGATCCGCGCCCGGTCCCGGGTGCTGGCGTACGCGTTCTGGGACCTGTCCACGTTCCTCATCAACGGCGGGCTGTTCGTGCTGCTCGGCACGCAGATCCCCCGGGCGGTGAAGGACATCTCCAGCACCTCGCCGGGCCGGGCCCTGGCGATCGTGCTGGTGGTCACCCCGGTCGTCGTCGCCACCCGGCTGCTGTTCCTCTACCTGACGGCGGAGTCGGCGAAGCTGCGCCGCCGGATGCTGGACGAGGACCAGTCGGCGTCCAACTGGCGGGTGGGGATCGTGGCCGGCTGGTCCGGTTTCCGGGGCGCAGTGTCGCTCGCCGCCGCGCTGGCCGTCCCGACGATGACGGCCGCCGGTAAACCGGTGGCCGAACGCGACCTGATCATCTTCGTCACCGCGCTGGTCATCGTCGTGATCATGCTTGTGCAGGGCACCACCCTGCCGCTGGTGGTGCGCTGGGCGGGGCTGACCGGCGACCCCGAACGCGTCGACGAGGCCCGGCAGGCCCGCCTGCGCGCCACCCAGGCCGGCCTGGACGCGCTGCCGCAGGTCGCCGCCGAGGTCGGCGTCGAGGGGGAGGCGGTACGTCGACTACAGGCCGAGTACCAGCGGCACCTGGAGGACGTCAACGACAGCGGTGGGCGTACCGCCGAGGAACGCCGGCTGGACCGCCGACTGCGCCTCGGCGTCCTGGCCCACAAGCGGCGGGAGCTGACCCGGCTGCGCGACAACCGGGAGATCGACGACCTGGTGCTCCAGGAGCTTCAGGCCGCCCTGGACAACGAGGAGATCCGGCTGCTGGGGCGGGGACCCAACGAGTGAACACCCGCCGGTGCGGCCCGGTCCGGGCCTGACGGATTGGTGACACCGCCCGCCACGCGTGCGGGACATTCGGCCACGTCGTCGGCGGGTACGGTAAGAACCGGTTCGGCGTCCGTCGATGTGTTCGGTCCGCGAGGGGGTGCCCATGACCACCGGAGGGAGCGAGGCCGACCTGCGGGCGGTCACCGAGCGGGAGTTCCTCGACGAGCTGGTGGCGGTCACCCGCGAACGCGTCGCCACCGAGTTCCTCTACCTGATGGCGCAGGACGACGCCGTCATCGGCGTCCAGTGGGAGCAGCCCGGCGTGGACCACCTCCGCCGCTACCGGGTGCGTGACGCCTGCCCGCACTGCGTCGTCCTCGCGGGGGTGTTGGCGCTGGCGCCGATGCTGCCGCTGGACGTGCTGCGCGCCGGGCGCACCCGAGGGCAGTACGAGACGGTGCTGCGCACCGGCCGGCTGCCCCACCTGGCGTTCGCCCGTCCGGCCGGTCCGCCCGGCGCGAGCTGGCTGGGGGACTGCCACGCGGTCGACGGTGACCCGCACTCCGCCGCCGACTGCCCGAGGCACGCCGTGGCCTCGCCCACCGGCGACCCGCTGGAGCTGCGCCTCGGGTCGCTGCCCCGGGCCGTCCGGGAGCTGTACCCGCACGACGGCGCCGCGACCGCCGACCTGGCGCAGCGGTTGCGGATCGCCCAGGACTGGCGGGCCGACGCGCAGGCGGTGGCGAGCGGCATCCGCGAGGCGGCGGCGACCTGGGCGTTCCTGCGCACCTCCTGCGTGCTGGGCGTGCCGGTGCCCGGCGTCAACGGTCTCGTGCTCACCCTGCCACCGGGCCCGGCCCCGGACGACCGGCCCCTGTCCGAGCTGCACGCCGCGACGGTGCGCGCCGTGCCCACCGGTGGCCCGCTGCCCTACCAGGAGCGGGCCTGCCTGCTGCCGGAGCCGGCGTCGGGAACGCACCGCATGCCGACGTACGCCGGCGCAATGGACCTGACCGCCGCGGCGCCGGTGCGTACGCTGCGGCTGCCGTCGCCCCGCCGGCCGCTGAGCACCACCGGCCGGGGCGTGCTGCTGCTCTACGAGGCCCGGCACGCCATGGGCCGGCACGTCGCGAGCGCTCCGGTGCGCGACGCCGCGTACTGGGATTCCGAAGCGGCGTTGAACGTCTTCGAGTTCACTCTGCTGGAGCGGGTCGCCGGGCGGCACTACCAGGAGGCGGTGGCCGCCTACCTTCAGGCGCTGCGCCGGGAGGGCGACCTGCTCACCCGCCCGCACAAGGTGCTCGACCGGCGCCGGCGCAAGGCGCTCTCGCTGGCGTTCGGCGGGCTGGACGACGAGGAGCTGCACCTGTGGGCGTCGGTCGCGTACCGCAACGCCATCCTGGAGCTGCTCGGCGACCTGAAGGCGTTCGCGGTGCACCTGCGCCTCCAGGCCGGCTGAGCGGTCGTCTCAGAGCACCTGGGCGAGGAAGCGGCGGAGCCGGGGATGCTCGGCGCCCTCGAAGATCCTCTCCGGCGGGCCGGCCTCCAGCACCACACCCCGGTCCATGAAGGCGACGGTGTCGGCGACGTGCCGGGCGAAGCCCATCTCGTGGGTGACCACCACCATCGTCATTCCGGCGGCGGACAGGTCGGCCATCACCCCGAGCACCCCCTTGACCAGTTCCGGGTCGAGCGCCGAGGTGGCCTCGTCGAAGAGCATCACCTCGGGCCGCAGCGCCAGCGCCCGGGCGATCGCCACCCGCTGCTGCTGACCACCGGAGAGCTGCGCCGGCCGGGCATCGGCCTTGCCGGCGAGCCCCACCAGCTCCAACTGGGCGCGGGCGACGGCCACCGCCTCGTCCTCGCCGAGCTTGCGCAGCCGGCGCAGCGCCAGGGTGACGTTGCGCAGCACGCTCATGTGCGGGAAGAGGTTGAACTGCTGGAAGACCATGCCCACCCGCTGGCGCAGCGCGTCCGGATCGTCGCGCAGGACGCTGCGCCCGTCCAGCAGCACGTCGCCGCGGTCGGGCTCGATGAGCCGGTTGAGGGTACGCAGCAGAGTGGACTTGCCCGACCCGGACGGCCCGATCACGCAGGCGGTCCCACCGCGCTGCACGGTCAGGTCGACGCCGCGCAGCACGCGGTTCGGCCCGAAGGCCAGGTGGACGTCGCGCGCCTGGAGGCTGACCGAGGTGGTGGTCGCGGTGGTGGTCATCGCCGGTCTCCTTCCGGGGCCCCGGTCAGCGCCGGGTCGTCCTCGTCCTCGTCGTCGGCGGGTGCGGTGGCCGGCCGGCCGTGGCGCAACCGCCGGTCGATCGCGTTCACGACGTGCGTCAGCGGGACGGTCAACGCCAGGTAGAAGAGTCCGGCGAGCAGCAACGCGGACTCGTTGCCGGTGGTGGCCGCATAGTCCTGCCCGATGCGGAACAGCTCCCGCTGGCTGGCCACCAGGCCGAGGAAGTAGACCAGGCTGGAGTCCTTGATCAGCGCGATGAGCTGGTTGACCCAGGCGGGCAGCACCCGCCGGATGCCCTGCGGGATGATCACCAGCCGCATCGCGTCGGCCCAGGAGAAGCCGAGTGCCCGCGCGCCCTCCAACTGGGCCGCCTCCACCGACTGGATGCCGGAGCGGAAGATCTCCCCGATGTACGCCGCCGCGATCAGCGACAGCGCGAGGATGCCCAGCGGGTACGGGTCCGGTCCCCAGACCTGCATGCCGAGCGGTGCCAGCCCGACGCCGATCAGCAGGATCGTCGCCGCGGCCGGCAGCCCTCGGAAGACGTCGGTGTAGACGCGCGCCGGCCAGCGCAGCCACCGGCTGCGGGAGATGCCGGCCACGGCCAGCAGCAGGCCGAACACCGTGCCGAGCAGGGCGGCGGAGACCGCCAGGATCAGCGTGTTGGGCAGCCCGACGGTCAGCATCTCGGGCAGCGCCTCGCGCATCGCGTCGGCGTCGAAGAAGGTCTCCCACAAGGTGCTCAACGGATCCATCGGTCGCCTCTCCTACCGCCCCGCTCGCTCGTCACCGGTTCAGGACGCGGCCGACGCCGACGCCGACGGCGCGGCGGACGCCGACGGCGCCGCCACGGTGCCGCTGCCCGGGGTGAAGTCCGCCGGGATCGGGCGGCCCGGGTAGTACTGGGCCTGCAACCGGCTCCAGGTGCCGTCGGCGATCACCTCGTCGAGGCCCTTGTTCAGCGCCTCGCGCAGCTTGTCGCTGCCCTTGGCCACGGCGTACGCGGTCGGTGCCGGGCTGAGCTGCTTGGCCGCCACGGTGATCTTGCCGTTGCTGTCGGCGGCCGACTTCTCGCCGATCTCCGCCGGGGCGATCCACGCGTCGGCGGTGCCCGCCTTGAGCTGGTTGAGCGCGCCGTTGTAGTCCGGCACCCGCACCGGGTCGAGCTGCTTGCCGGTGGCGTAGTCGTCCTGGACGGTGCCCTGCACCACCACGACCCGCTTGCCGGCGAGCTGGTCGAACCCGGTGATCGGCGAGCCGGCCGGCACGTCCAGCCCGAAGTAGCCGAAGTCGTAGCCGTTGCCGAAGTCGACTGTCTTCTTCCGCGCCTCGGTGATCGTGATCGAGGAGCTGCCGACGTCGAACTTGTGGTTGTTGACCTGGGAGAGCAGCGCGGAGAAGTCGGTGCCGACGAACTCGACCTTCAGGCCGAGCTTGCCGGCGACCGCGGTCAGCAGGTCGTTGTCGAAGCCGGTGAACTTACCGTCCTTGAGGTACACGTTCGGTGGGGCGTCGGTCAGCGTGCCGGCACGCAGCACGCCGGCCTGCGCCAGGCCGTACGGGTTGCCAGCGGTGTCGTTCGAGGCGTCGTCGGTGCCGCAGGCGGTCAGCGCGCCGGCAACCACAAGGGCCGCCCCAACGGCAACGGCACGGCTCAAGCCAGAAGAAAATCGCACGGGTGTCTCCAAAAGGGTGCGTCGACCCGGTCGATCGTGAAGTTGTTGCCCCGACACGCCGGTCGGGCGGGCAACAACGTCATGATCGACGCGAGGGTGGGTGGGCGTGGTGCGCCCGGGGGAGGGGAGGGAGGGGAGGGGTTAGCGCGTGGGGTGGTGGTTACACGCCGCGCTGCACATTCGCATCAGGTCCACGTGGCGACGCCGGGTCAGGGGCGGCGTGAGCCGACCGGCCGGTGGCGTGGGGCTGAGGATGCGCATACGGTCTCCCGGGTCTGTTGCTGACCTGGGTGCCAGGCCACGCTTGCGCCGGCGTCCTGCCGGTGCCTGGTCTTCACCCGGGGCACCCCACCGCGGAGGAGGGTTGCCGGCCAGCGAGCCGGGGCTTCGCGCTGGCACTCATGACCTGCGGCGAGGCTAGCAGCTCCCACCGGTGGATCGTCCAGCCGTTATGACCACGCTCACCACCGGCGACGGTTCGACCGGCAGGTCAACCGGTGTGCACGTGCGGCCGGCGGCGCGGGTCGGGCTCCTGGCGACGCAGGATCTCCCGGGTGACCGAGGCGATGGCGCCCTGCCCGAACGCCAGGTAGCGCAGGAGGTTGCGACCCGGGCCACCCTCGCTCCATTCGAAGTAGATGTGTGGGCGTCGCCTGCTCCGGTCGCGGATCTCCAACAGCAGGGCGGCGAGCGCGGTGGGCACCGAGGAGCCGGTCAGGCTGAGCACCGGGTAGCTGTCGTGCGCCACGCTGCCGCGCACCGGCAGCTCGGTCTCGAAGTCCGACGGGTCGGTGACGTGGACCTCGACGAAGATGACGTCGCTGTCGTCGGGGAAGTCGTTGTCCGCCATGGTCTGTGCCAGCTTGGCGCGGTATTCGGCCGGGTCGCGGCGGTCCGGCTCGTGCGCGATGAGGCGGATCCGACGGGTGGCACGCTCGTCGATCATCCGGGCGGCGACCGGATCCAGCTCGACGTGGTCGACTCGCACCTCGTAGGCCCGTACGAGCCGGGACAGCACCGACACCAGGATCATCCCGCCGATGAAACAGGCGGCGATCTTGACGCCGTCGGGGCGTTCCACGACGTTCGCCAGGGTGGTGTAGACGAAGATCAGCGCGATGGCCCCGAAGGCGTACATCCGCCCCCGCTGCCGCCGTCGTCGCGCCGCGAGGGTCACGGCCGTCGCCGCCGAGGTGATCAACACCAGGACCCCGGTGGCGTACGCGCCGCCCTGCGCGTCCACGCTGGCGGAGAAGATCACCGTGATCAGGAATGCCACCGAGGTGAAGACCAGCACCAGCGGCCGGACCGCCCGCGCCCAGGTAGGGGCCATACCGTAGCGCGGCAGATACCGGGGTACGAGATTGAGCAGCCCGGCCATCGCCGACGCGCCCGCGAACCACAGGATCCCGATCGTGGACAGGTCGTAGACGGTGCCGAAAACGCCGCCGAGGTGCTGGTGCGCCAGGTAGGCCAGCGCCCGGCCGTTCGCCGGCCCGCCCGGTTTGAACGCCTCCGGCGGGATCAGCACGGTGGTGGTCACACTGCTGGTGATCAGGAAGACGCTCATCGTCGCGGCGGCGGTGGTGAGCAGCCGCCGCGCCCCCCGGATCCGGCCCAGCGGCCGGTCCTCCGAGTCCTCGCGATCCCCCCGGATGTGCGGCATCACGGCCACCCCGGTCTCGAAACCGGACAGGCCCAACGCCAGCTTCGGGAACACCAGCAGGGACAGCCCGACCACCAGCAGGGGATCGCCGTGTCCGGTGCTCAGCGCGGTGGTCCAGTCCCCGACCGCGCTCGGGTGGGTCACCACCCGCCACAGCGCGTCGGCGATCACCACCGCGTTCAGCGCCAGGTAGACCGCGACCAGGACGACGGCGATCCCGATGGCCTCGCCGAATCCCTTGAGGAACACCGCGCCCAGCAATGCCACCAGCAGCAGCGTGATGGCCACCTCGTGTCCCTTGAGCCCGCTCGGCCAGAACGGGTTCTCGTCGAGGTGGGCGGTCGCGTCCGCCGCCGAGAGGGTGATGGTGATGATGAAGTCGGTGGCCGCGAAACCGAGCAGCACCAGCACCAACAGCTTGCCCGGCCAGTAGCTCAGCAGGCGTACGAGCATCGCGATCGAGCCCTCACCGTGCGGGCTCTCCACCGCCACCCGCCGGTACACCGGCAGCGCGCCCAGCAGCGTCACCAGCACCAGCACCAGCGTCGCCACCGGCGACAGCGCCCCGGCCGCGAGCGCCGCGATGCCCGGCTGGTAGCCCAGCGTCGAGAAGTAGTCGACACCGGTCAGGCACATCACCTTCCACCACGGGTGGTGCCGATCCTCAGGCGGGCGGCCGCCCGGGCCGGAATGCCGCGCGGCCCGCTCCGTACCGCCGTCGAGCAGCCAACCGCGCAGCCGCCCGGCGCGCCTGTTGCCCTGCACCGGCGCTTCCCCCGTCCTCCGCCCATGGTCACCGCGAGTATCCGCCCGGCCACACGCGCCCGTCCCCAGGTACGCCGAACCCGCCCGTACCGGGTGGGGACGGCCGGCGAGTCGGAGGGTTTCGGGCCGGGGGCAGGGGGGATGCAGCGCCTCCGGCGCGCCTCGCACCGAATCGTCCGGTCGGGCCGGGAGGCCGCCGGATCGGATGCCACCGGGGAAGGAGCGGGTCATGGTCGGCGGCCGTCGCTTCCGCCCGGGTGGTGGCTTCGGCCGTCAGCTCGACGAGCACGAGACCCGCGTCGGCGTGCCGCCGCCGGAGCCGCCCCCGCCCGCCGGTGGCATGGTGGACAGTGCCGTCTACATCCGGGGACACCGGATCGCGTCGCCGGCCGGCCTCGCCGAGACGTACTCCTGCCTACAGGAGCAGGACGACGCGATGGCCTGGATCGGGTTGTACCGGCCCGACATCGACCAGATCTCCTCGCTGGCGCGCGAGTTCCGCCTGCACGACCTGGCGGTGGAGGACGCGATCAACGCCCACCAGCGACCCAAGCTGGAGCGGTACGGGCACACGCTGTTCGTGGTGTTGCGTGCCGCCCGCTACGACGACCTGCGGGAGGAGGTCGAGTTCTCCGAACTGCACCTGTTCATCGGGCCCGGTTTCGTGGTGACGGTCCGCCACGGCGAGGTCCCCGACCTGGCGGCGGTCCGGCGACGGATGGAGGCCGACGCGCCGATGCTCGCCCAGGGGCCCGAGGCGGTCCTGTACGCGATCCTCGACCAGGTCGTCGACGGGTACGCGCCGGTGGTCGCCGGGTTGGAGAACGACATCGACGAGATCGAGACCCAGGTCTTCGGGGGTGACCCGAACGCCAGCCGGCGCATCTACGGGCTCAGCCGGGAGGTCATCGAGTTCCAGCGGGCCGCCCGGCCGCTGCTCACCATGCTCGACGCGTTGGCCACCGGCGCCGGCAGCTACGGCACGGACGAGGAGCTGCTCCGCTACCTGCGTGACGTGACCGACCACCTCACCCAGGTTGTCGAGCGGGTGGACGGGTTCCGGCACCTGCTGCAGAACATCCTCACCGTCAACGCCACACTCGTCTCGCAGCAGCAGAACGAGGAGATGCGCAGCCTGACCGCGGCCAGCTACGCGCAGAACGAGGAGTTGAAGAAGGTCTCCTCGTGGGCCGCGATCCTGTTCGCCCCCACGCTCATCGGCACCGTGTACGGCATGAACTTCGTCCACATGCCGGAGCTGAACTGGCGCTTCGGCTACCTGTTCGCGCTGCTGCTGATGCTGCTGGTCTGCGGAACCCTCTATCTGGTCTTCAAGCGCCGCGGCTGGCTCTAGCAGCGGGGCGCGAGGCTCACTCGATGCCGCGCAGGATGTGCCGCTCGTCCTCGCTGTCGTCGTCACCGGCGCCGATGCGACCGAGCAGCACGGCGGCGGCCCAGATGGTCAGGGGCGTGGCCGCCCCGGTCATCCCGCCACCGGTCCGGTCGTGGCTGGTCTGGCTCCGCTCCGTGCGCGGTGGCCTGCGCTGAGCCTGCATGGGCCCTGCCTCTCCTCGTCGAAGCCGCCGCGGGCGGCCCGCTCGCGCGGGTCACCACCGGTACGGCATCCACGTCGAACCATCCCACGCCCGGCCGCATCCGCACCCCCTGTTTTCGGTTTCCCGACTGTCGCCCGCCAAACCGGACATCTCGCCTCGATGGTGCACCGACCGGCCGAATGGGTAGCGAGGTACAGGTGAGCGGATCTCTCGACACCGCCGTCCGGGTCGCCACCGGACGTGAAGCCCTGCCCCGCTACCTCGTCGCGGCGACGCTCGCCCGCGGCGCGGACGCCGGCGCGACCGTGGGAGTGGTGTTGCTGGCCACCGTGTCGCAGGTCGGGGCGACCCGGCCGGCGCTGCTCGGCGTACGCGCCGGACGCCGTGCGGACGCAGGTGTTCGTGTCGACGGCGGCCCTGAAGGTGGCCGCCGGCTCGCTCGGGACCGGGCTGGCCGGTGCGCTCGCCCCGCTGGGTCCGCGCCTGCTGGTGGCCGGGGCATCCATCGCGCTCGCCGCAGCGGTGGCGGCGAGCGTGTCCGCGCGGCGGCGCGTCGACCGCCAGGACGGCTGGGACGTTGACAAACCCTAGGCCAGCGGATGGGTGATGCCGCGGGCGTGGTCGGTGAGGGCGGCGCCGACCACGGTCGCCGCCAGCGGCAGCACCTCCAGGCAGCGGCGCACCGCGGCGGCCATCAGCGTGTTCGGCACCCGCATGGACAGCGTGCAGTGCGGCACCCAGCGCCCCGGCTGGTAGTGCTCGACCAGGGTGATCCCGGCGGCGGCGAGCCGGCCGTGCACCAACCGGTGGTGCGCGAGCAACTCCGGGGTGGGCGCCGGGCCGAGCCAGAGCACCCGTCCGACGAACTGCCCCGCGTACTGGAAGTCCAGTCGTAGTGGGGCCGCCACGACCGTTCCGCGCAGCGCCTCGGCGACCTGTTCGGGGTCGAAGCGGGGCGCGACCGCGAGCGACACGTGCGGGCGGTGGCGCTGCTCCAGCAGCGAGCGCATGCTCTGCACGCCCTCGGCCTCCAACGCGTCCCACAACACCCGGATCCGCCGGGTGGCGTCCGGGTCCAGATACAGCTCCAGCGCCGCGACCACGTGATCACCGTAGCGGCCGAGGTCTGGCTGTCGGTGTCGGGCG
This sequence comes from Micromonospora sp. NPDC005197, assembly GCF_040608295.1. Classification (NCBI taxonomy): domain Bacteria; kingdom Bacillati; phylum Actinomycetota; class Actinomycetes; order Micromonosporales; family Micromonosporaceae; genus Micromonospora; species Micromonospora sp. NPDC005197. Next base: position 87,397 of record NZ_JBEXHY010000006.1, read on the forward strand.
GTACCGTGATCGGAAACCGACCAGGAGGCGTGCCCCGTGGACGTGAGTGACCTGCTGACCGAGACGTACGACCGGCTGCCCGACCTCGTCCGCGCGGCGGTCGACGGCCTCACCCCGGAGCAGCTGCGTCGGGCGCCCGGCGAGGGCGCCAACCCGGTCGGGTGGCTGGTCTGGCACCTCACCCGCGTCCAGGACCACCACGTCGCCGACCTGCTCGACGCCGAGCAGATCTGGGTCAACGGGGACTGGGCGGGGCGGTTCGGGCTCACCGCCGACCCGCACAACACCGGCTACGGCCACACGCCCGCGCAGGTGGCGGAGGTGCGCCCGGAGAGCGCGCAGGCGCTGATCGACTACTACGAGGCGGTTTCGGCGCGTACCGGATCGTTCCTGGCGGGGCTGCGCCCGGCGGACCTGGACCGCGTGGTGGACGAGTCGTGGGACCCGCCGGTCACTCTCGGCGTGCGGCTGGTCAGCATCGCCGACGACGACCTGCAACACGCCGGGCAGGCCGCCTACGTCCGCGGCCTCGTCGAGGCCGTCTGACCCGCGTCCCCCGGTTCACCCGGTTCGGGTGACTCCCGCTCACCCCGCGCCGGGTGATTCTGCGGGGATGCGGGAGGTGACCTGATGGGTACGACGGCGGCGCGGTTCCTGCAGGACCTGGACGCCGGCCGGCGCCCCGACCTGTCCGAGACCACCGCCGGGACGCTGCGGCTGGACATGCGCGGCGACGGCTGTACCGATCACTGGTACCTGACCGTCGCTGACCAGCACGTCCAGGTGACCCGGTCGGCCGACGACGCCGACCTGCTGGTCCGCGCCGATCGGGCGGTCTTCGACGAGTTGGCCAGCGGTCAGCTGCACCTCGCCGAGGCGTTGCTGCGCAACGAGCTGACCGTGCGGGGCGACATGGCACTGCTGTTGCTGCTGCGGCGGATCTTCCCCGGCCCGGCCGACGCCCGGCATCCCCGTGCGCTGGGCCGGGCGGCCCTCGCGAGACAGGAGGGGTCGCGATGAGGCAGGAGCAGGTGCACGTGATCGCCGGCAACGTGTTCGCGATCAGCGACGCCCAGGGCGACATGGAGGTCGACCCGCAGGCGCCGGTCGGGCTCTTCTCGTTCGACACCCGCTTCCTGTCGCGGTGGGTGCTCAGCGTCGACGGGGAACGCCTCAACGCGCTCTCCCGCGACGACATGACGTACTTCGAGACCCGGTTCGTCCTGGTGCCCGGTGCGGCGAGCCACTACGTGGACGCCGACGTGTCGATCATCCGGCACCGCTCGGTGCACGACTGCTTCCACGAGCAGATCACCGTGCTCAACCATTCGCCGAAGCCCGCCGACTTCACCGTGCGGATGGAGGTGGGCGCTGACTTCACCGACATCGCCGAGATCGCCGACGTCGCACGGCCCCGACCGCGGGCCGTCCACGTCGCGGTCGACGCCCACCGTGCGGCACTCGTGCTGCGCTACGAGCGGGAGCGGTTCGGCCGCGTCACCACGGTGCACAGCACCGCCCCCGCCGAGGTCGACGAGGAGGGGCTCACGTTCCGGATCAGCGTTCCGCCCGAGGGGAAGTGGGAGACCACCCTGCACGTCAGCATGACGATGCGGGGCGAGGGTGACCGGGACATGCGCGCCGATCTGGAGTCGCACCAGCAGGTCCTGCGGCGGGGAATGGGTGACGACCTGACCGCGTGGTTGGCCCGGGCCCCGCAGTTGGTGGCCGAACGGGCGGGCCTGGAGGAGACGTACCAGGGCGCTCTGGCCGCCCTGGCGGCGCTGCGGTACCAGCCGCTGGCGTACACCGACCGGGTGCCGGTCGGCGGCCTGCCGTGGGCGATGGGAATGTGCGGGCGGGACAGCATCATCACCTGCCTGCAGAGCCTGGCGTTCACCCCCGAACTGGCCCGCGCGACGCTGCGGATGCTGGCGCTGCTGCAGGGTGGCCAACTCGACGACGAGCACGACGAGGAGCCGGGCAAGATCCTGGTCCAGTTGCGCTACGGCGAGTTGGCCGCGTTCGGGGAGCGGCCCAACGCGCTGTACTACGGCGCGGCCGACACCACCCCGCTGTTCGTGGTCCTGCTCGACGAGTACGAGCGCTGGTCCGGCGACGCGGAGCTGGTCCGCGAGCTGCGCCACCCGGCCCGGCGGGCGCTGGACTGGATCGACGAGTACGGCGACATGACCGGCGACGGTTACGTGCGCTACCAGCGCCGCAACGAGCGGCACGGCGCGGTGAACCAGTCCTGGAAGGACTCCCGGGACGCGATCGTCGACGCGCACGGGCGGTTGCCCGCGTTTCCCCGCGCCACCTGCGAGTTGCAGGGCTACGCGTACGACGCGAAGCGGCGCGGCGCCCGGCTGGCCCGCGAGTTCTGGGGCGAGCCCGAGTACGCCGACCGGCTCGATCGGGAGGCGACGGCGCTCAAGGAGCGGTTCAACCGGGACTTCTGGTTGCCGCACCGGGAGTACTACGCGTTGGCGCTGGACCCGTACGGCGAGCAGGTCGACGCCCTGACGTCCAACATCGGGCACCTGCTGTGGAGCGGGATCGTCGCGGACGATCGCGCCGAGGCGGTCGCCGAGCACCTGCTCGGGCCGCGGCTGTTCAGCGGCTGGGGGGTGCGGACGTTCGCCACCGGCCAGCGCCCGTACAACCCGGTGGGCTCGCACCTCGGGGCGGTGTGGCCGTCGGACAACGCCCTGATCGCCGCCGGTCTGCGGCACTACCGTTTCGACACGCACGCGGCCCGGATCGCGGCCGGCATCTTCGACATGGCGCAGACGCTCGGCGGAGCGGTGCCGGAGCTGATCGCCGGCTACGAGCGGAGCCTGACCAAGTATCCGGTCCAGTTGCCCTCGGCCGGTCGTCCCCAGTCGTGGTCCTCGGGCGCGCTGCTGATGTTGCTGGGCACCCTGTTGGGCCTGCGGCCCACCGGCGAGAACCTGCTGGTGAATCCCGCCCTGCCGAGCGGCTTCGGCGGTATCGAGCTGCTCGACATCCCCGGCCGTTGGGGGCACACCGACGCGTACGCCGGTGATCGCTCCACCCAGGCGGAGGCCCGCCCGCGGACCCGGCGGCGACCGTGACTCAGCGGCCGTCGCTCCGGGCTGTCGCACCGCCGGCGTCCTGATCGAGGGACGGGGACACGTGGGCCGGGGGAGGCCGCCGGCGGTGCGCCTGGGCGCGACGGAAATCCTGCACGGCGAGGCTCAGGCCGGCCAGCTCGTCGGGGCGCGGCGCGGCACGCACCGCCGTCAGGAGCAGCACGACCGGACGCGTGTCGGTCGACGGATCGACGGGGAAACCGCCGAGCAGCCGCTCGGCGGTTTCCTGGTTCATCCGGTCCGCGTTCATCTCGTGTCCCTCAGCGCCCACCCCCCGGGCGATGTCACATCGGCGCCCGGAGCGGGAACCGGTGGTGACAGCACGAGGCGAAGCGCCCGAGGGCGGGCCGGGGCTCAGCCCATGGTCTTCGACTCGTCGATCGCCTCACGCAGGATGTCGGCGTGCCCCGCGTGCTGCGACGTCTCGGCGATGAGGTGCAGCAGCACCCGGCGGACCGTCCAGCTCGCACCCGGCTCGAACCAGGGCGCCTGCGGCAGCGGGTGGGCCGCGTCCAGATCGAGGGTGGCGATCAGCTCGTCGGTGTGGGCGGCCACCGCCTGGAACCGCTCGACCAGCCCGGCCAGGGTCTCGCCCGGCGCCATCCGGAACTGACCGACCCAGTCGATCTCCTCGCGCTGCATGGCCTCCGCGCCACCCACGGCGAACAGCATCCACCGCTCCTCGGTGCCGGCGACGTGCTTGATGAGCCCGCCCGGGCAGAGCTCGCTCACGGTGCTGCGGGCGGCGGCCTGCTCGTCGGTCAGCCCGTCGACGGTCTGCAGGAGGAAGCCCCGGTGCCGGCGCAGCGTCTGCAGCAGGTCGGCCCGTTCCCCGGTGAGCTGCGCGGTGCTGGTCATGGTGTTGCCCTTCGGTCGAGGTCCGTCGGGCGCCAGCCTAGGACCGGGCACCGACACTTCGGGGTCGGACACGACGGGAGCGCCGGCCGCCAGCGGTTGCCGATCGGGGCGCGGGACTGTCCACTGAATGACATGGGTGTGATCAAGGTGGGCACGTCGTCCTGGGCGGACCAGACGTTGCTGCGCTCCGGCTGGTATCCGCGCTCGGCCAACACGCCGGCCGGCCGGCTGGCCTACTACGCGGGACGGTTCCCGCTGGTCGAAGTGGACACGTCCTACTACGCCGTTCCGGTGCCGGAGACGACACAGGGCTGGGTCGACGCGACACCCGACGACTTCACCTTCAACGTCAAGGCGTTCAGCCTCTTCACCGGGCATCCCACGCCGGTCGCCGTGCTGCCCCGGGATCTGCGGCCGGCCGGCGGCCCGAGCCGGGTCCGCCGTCGCGATCTGCCCGAGCAGGCGTACGACGAGCTGTGGGCCCGCTTCCAGGCGGCGCTGGACCCGATCGCGGCCGCCGGCAAGCTCGGCGCGGTGCTGTTGCAGTTTCCGCCCTGGTTGGCGCGCGGCGCCGCCGCCGAGCGTCGCATCGTGGAGCTGGCGCAGCGGTGCCGGCCGTGGCGGGTGGCGGTGGAGCTGCGGCACGCCTCCTGGTTCGACGGCGCCGGCGCGGCGGCGACCCTGGACCTGCTGCGCGCGCACGACCTGTCCCTGGTCTGCGTCGACATGCCACAGGGGCACCCGTCGTCGGTGCCGCCGATCCTGACGCGGACGGCGGAGCCCGCGATCGTCCGCTTCCACGGCCACAGCGACGCGTGGGGCGACGGCGACAAGCAGGACAAGTTCCGCTACGCGTACGACGAGTCGGAGCTGCGGGACTGGGCCGCGCGGCTGGCGGAGCTGGCCGGCGACGTCGACGACCTGCATGTGCTGTTCAACAACTGCTGCGCCGGGCAGGCCCAGCGCGACGCCACCCGGCTGGCGCAGTTGCTCGCCGAGACCATGCTCGCCGATCCGCGGGTGCCGCCCGGGCCGCGTGGACCGGCCGACGGTCAGACCGTCGCGGCGCGGGCCACGTCGAGCGGCTGACGGACCGCTGCCCGCGTGCACCCCGTTTGGAGCGGGCACGCGGGCAGCGCCGTTGATCAGGAGCGTCGACCCCGGGTGCGCAGCGCGTCCTGGGACCGCTCGTTGACGTCCGCGTCGTCGGGGAAGCTCCGACCGCTGGGCGCCGGATCCGGTGGCGCTCCCGGCCCGGCCGTCGTCGTGCGGGTGGGTTCGACCGAACCGAAGCCGTGCCGTCCGGCCGGACCGCTCCGGCCGGCCGGGGCGCCCGCGCGCCGCTCACCGCGCCGTCCCTCGGGCACCGCTGTCTCCTCGCTGCCCTCGTCCATCGGCGAGTCGTCGTCCGCGCCCCAGGGCGCGTCGGCGTCGAAACCGTCGTCGGCGCGCCACGGTTTGACCGCCTCCGGGACCGGCCGGTCACCGCCGCCTCTGCTGCGTCTCTCGTCTGCCGCCATGGCCACCTCGCTCGTCGGTCCGCCGCTGCCGGCGGACGGATTGCCCGTCCCCGGGCCGGTCCTGCCCGCTCGGCACGCCATAGCGCGTGGCGGGCGCGTGGGGTCGGCCGGCGCCCCGCCGTCGACGGTCCGGTGGGAAGCCGGCCGGCCCGACGCTCAGCGTCCGGCCATGGCCATCTGCCGCTTTCCCATGCCCATGCCCATCTTGCCCATGCCCATCTTGCCCATGCCCATCTTGGCCATGCCCATCGGCGCGCTGCGCATTCCGCTGGTGCGGCTGAGGATCCCGCGCAGCACCTGACCTGGCTTCTGCTGCTCACTCATGTACGCCGTGACCACGACCAGTGATCCCGTCAGCGCCGGAATCGCCCACTGGAGCAGCTTCATCTGCCGCTGCGAGGAGGCGACGCTGGCCGGCGTCTGGTGGCTGGGTTCCGTGGCGCCGTTCACCGGCGGGCCGCCCGCCTTCTCCAACCGCATGCCGACCAACCGGCTGTAGCCCGTGACCGCGAGCGCGCCGATCGTCAACGCCGTCTTGATGGCGCTGGCCCGGCCGACCCCGCGCTGGGCCACCACCCGTGGGCTCTCCGTGACCAGTTCCCCGACCGCACCGGCCAGGTGCGCGCCGATCGCGGCCGCGTTGACCGGAGTCCACTTCGACCAACCGGCCGAGGCGACCGGAAGTCGCTGGGTCGAGTCGTTGATTTTCGCCGCTGCGCCGTTGACGCCGAAGGCACCCATGAGGGAGCCGCCGAACCAGGCCGCCAGACCCAGATCGTGCATCGAGCGCAGTGCGGTGTGTCGTTCGGACATGTGATCCCCTTCCGCCGTGTCGGGCGAAGCGGCTTACCCGCCGCCCGGGCGGCTAACCCCGTCGCCCGCCGGTCGATCCCGCGTCGCGCCGACACGACGGGGACGTACGGGCGTCGCGGTCGGAGACCGCCGCCGGGAGGAGTTGTCCGCGCGGTGGCGGGTAGATCCGTCCGACGCCGACGGAGAGGGGAACGCGATGTCGCAGCCGGATGAGGTCCGCGAGAAGACCCCCAAGACCGACGCGGTGCTCATGCACCCGAACAACGATCCGCACCGGAACACCGCGGAGGTCGCGCCGCGCAAGGACCACGCGCAGATCCAGGTGGAACGCGACGACGAGCTGGTGCCGCTGGACCCGGAGGAGTGAGCGGGGCGGGCCGCCCCGAGCAGCCGGTACGGCTCAGCGGGGCGGCAGGTCCGCGGCGAAACGGGCGATCCGCCCGGCCAGCGGCGCGCCGGCGCGGACCCAGGTGAAGTGGTCCAGCGGCGCCCCGGCGTCCGCCACCGTGTACCGCTCGCGGGTCACCGGTGCCGCGGTGAGCTTCGCGCAGAGGTGGTCCATGGTCTCGTGCGGGGTGTACTGGTCGTCGTCCACGCTGATCGCCAGCACCGGTGTGCGCACCGCGCGTACCGCCGCTTCGGTGTCCGTGCCGTCGAGCCGGGGAAAACGGCCGGTCCGCGCGGTGTGTGCCCAGTCGCGGATCACGCCGCGCGCCTGCCGGCCGCCGAAGCCCCAGCCCGGCCAGACGCCGAGCAGCGCCGCGGTGGCGGCGATGCCCTGGGTGTACGGCAGCACGCCGAGCCCTCGGCGACCCGGATAGGTGCGCCAGTACGGGACGCCCACCGCGATCAGCGCCAGAGCGTCCACCGCGTCGCCGCCGTGGCGGGCGAGGTGCAGCAGGGCGGCCTGCCCGCCGAGGGAGTGACCGAGCAGCACCCGGGTACGCCCGTCCAGCCGCGGCTTGAGCGCCGCCAGGACAGAGCCGACGTCGCTGGCCAGCTCGGCGTAGCCGTGCCGGTCGGCGCGGCTCGGGGCGGGCGTGCTCGCTCCGGTCCCCCGCAGATCCGCGACGACCACGGCCAGGCCGGCGGAGCGCAGCGCGGCGGCGAACGGCTGGTAGTAGCGGGCGCGGACCCCCATCGCGGGCCAGATCACCACCACGGGCGCGCCGGGCGGGCCGGCCGGCTCGGGATAGACCTGCATGCCGAGCCGAGCGCCGTCGACGTCGACGAACTCCTGCGCGTACTCCGGATCCCCGTTCACCGGCCCAGCCTACGGCCCGACGTTACCGGCGGGTAGCCGAGGCGGTCCGGACGCGGCGGAGGCCCCGCCGGGTGGCGGGGCCTCCGGTGGCGCGCGACCGGTCAGGAGACGGAGATCGTCCCGTCACCGGCGCGGACACACGACACCGCGCGGGCGGCGGTCACGGCCGCGCCGGCGAGGCACCGGCCGAGCACCTGGTGCCCGGTGGCGTTCGGGTGCCACGACTCCTGGCAGGTCTGGAAGTAGCTGACGCACGTGTTGGCGATCCGCTGAATGGCGATCTTGTCCTTGCCGGCGAGGCTGGTCACGAAGGTGCCGGTCGCGCCGTCCTGCAGCCGGATGGGCGTGGCCAGCGCGCCGGTCGGGCTGGACGTCGACTCGCACAGCCGCGCGCCGTCGAAGGCCCGCTGCACGTTGAGGTAGACCAGGTCGTCGGCGGGGAACTCGGCGGCCAGGGTGTCCCGAGTGGACTTCACGATGCCACCCAGGCCCTGCGAGAAGCGGTGCCCGGGGGCGAGGCTGGCCCGGTGGATCGGGCAACCGGCGGCGTACCGCTCCGCGCCGAGGTCACGGAACTTGTCCCGGGTGTCGTCCCGGCCGTCCTCCTCGTAGTACACCGGGTTCAGGTCCAGCGGCAGCGGGTTGGTGTAGTCCTGGAACACCACCCGGTGCTGGCCGTCCGCGTCCACCTGGTCGAGGGTGGTCAGGATCTGGCGTACGGCGGCGGTGGTCTCCGCGGTCGCGGCGCTGAGCTGTGCGGCGGTGGCCAGGTCGGCGTCGCTGCACGGCTTCTGCTCCACCGGCCCGTTCAGGTACGCCCAGAACTCCCACCAGCCCGTCCAGGCGTCGGCGATGAAGCGGTTGGCGCACGTCTCCGCGACGCTGCCGAAGGTGAACGAGCTGTTGTTGGAACCCAGGCCGATCAGCACGAGGTCGATGTCCTGCGTCTGCGCGACGGCGCGCAGCTGGTCGAGCTGGGCGGCCACGGTTCGGCCGTTGGCCCGCGCGCCGGAGGCGGTGGCGATGTCGTGCGGCTGGCCGCCCGAGCAGGCCAGGTTGAACCGGTTCTGGATACCCGGCAGGTTCGCCTGGTTGAGCGAGGCGTTCGCCGACCGGTGGCAGAAGTACGCGTTGTTGTTCGGCGCCGTCCAGCCGGGGAAGCCCTGGGCGACCCCGTTGGCGTCGACCACCGGGGTGTACGCCCCGGCGCCCTCGCCGCTGATGAAGCTGTCGCCGAGCGCCACGGCGGCGGTGGGCAGCGCGGCGGTCGCGGGGGCGGGCAGCGCGACGGCGGTCGACAGCGCTGCCGTGACGATCGTGAGTGCCGCGGCGAGCGCGGTACGGCGGAACCTGGGCATGGGGCTCCCATCCAGCGAAAGATGAAAGATTCTCTGAGAGCGCGATCAGATCACCCCTGTGCGACGGGCGTCAATGGCCCGTAACGGAACCGTTCGATGAAAGACACACACGTCTGGTGCGCGCGGCCGTCGGTTGGTCGGTCGGGCTGCTAGCGGCGGCGCAGCGCGGCGGCGCCGACCGTGTTCAGACCCACACCCCAGATCAGCAGTACGCACACCCACTGCACCCACCGCAGCACGCTCATCTCGCCGGAGAGCAGGTTGCGCACGCTGCCGAACGGGGTGAGCCACGGCTGCGCCGGGCGCAGGGCTTCCACGGCCCCCAGCAGCGCGAACAGGGCCAGCGGCAGGACGATCGTGGCGAGGAACGCGACCACCGGCGACCGCAGCAGCAGGCCCAGCCCGGTGCCCACGAAGCCGGCGACGATCTGCACCAGCACGCTGCCCACCGCGACCGTTCCGGCGAGCCGCCAGGGCTCGTCCGCCACGTCGGCGGGAGTGAGGGCCAGCGTCGCGGCGCAGATCAGCACTCCCACGACGCCGATCACCGTGGCCGGCAGCACCACCGCGAGCACCGTCGGGACGACGTGGACGGTGCCGGACGCCCGACGCAGGTCGCGCACGAGCAGGATGCCGAAGAGTGGCGTGAGGACCGACATCACGCTCTGCACCGTGCCCGAGAGAGCGGCGAACGTCCGGTCGGTGGGCGCCGCGGCAGCGACCAGCGCCACGGCGCAGAACAGCCCCACCACCAGGGTGCCCACGAGCAACCACCGCCGGGCCCGCGTGCCGAGGGACCGTCGCAGGGCGTCGCGTGTCGGCTCGTCCACCACGATCACCTTCCGACGGCTGGTCGGGTAGGTGAGCCTACCGTCGACGGTATCCGTGCGTGGTCCCGTGATCACCGCTGTGCCGTATACGGCACCTCGCTCCATTTGTGCTCACCGGATGTGACAGACGTGGACAGTGGCCGATATCGCTCTCTAGAGTTCCCCCGTCTGGCTGTCTTACATCCACGGGGGTTGCGGTGGCCACTGGCCGCTCCATGCATGCTGTCCACATCCAGAGACCGTCCACTCATCACCGACCATCCACGCACCGCCTGCTCGCCGCCGGGATCGCGGCGTCCATCGGCGTCACTCTGCTCGCCGCGCCTGCCTCGGCCGCGTCGGCGACGGTGACGGAGGGCACCGCCCCGCGCGGCACGGCCGGCCGGGAGGCCGTCCAGGCAACCACCACGGCCACGCGTACCGGCCAGCGGGTGGAGGTCGTCTCCGCTCGCACCGAGCTGACCCAGGTCTTCGCCAAGCCGGGCGGAGGCTTCGTGGCCGAGACCGCCGCCGTTCCGCAGCGGATCCGTCAGGGCGACGGATCCTGGTCCGACGTCGACCTGTCGCTGCGGCGCGACGCCACCGGCTTGCGGCCGGCGGTCTCCCCGGCCAATGTGCTGTTCTCGGCCGGTGGGCGCGGTCCCGCGGCCACGTTGACCACCGGGAAGAGCACGATGACGTTGGGCTGGCCGGGCGGGCTGCCCGCGCCGACCGTGTCCGCGGACGCGGCCACCTACCCCGAGGTGCTGCCCGGTGTGGACCTGGTGCTGACGGCCACCCACACCGGCTTCACCCACGTTCTCGTGGTGAAGGCCCCGCAGGCCGCGACGAACCCGGCGCTGCGGGAAATCCGCTTCGACCTCGGCGGTGACGCGCGGGTCCGGCGGGAGGCCGACGGCTCGCTGCGGGCGCTCGCCGGTGGTGCCGAGGTGGCACGGGCCGCGACGGCGGAGATGTGGGACTCGACCGGCTCCGTCGGCGCGCCTCGTGCGGCGGCAGCCTCCTCGCCGTCCGGTCCCGGCGTCGCCGCCCGTACCGCCCCCGTGTCGACCGCCGTCGACGAGGCCGGTGACCTCGTGCTGCGCCCGTCGGCAGGCCTGCTCGATCCGGCGAAGGCGACCTTCCCGGTCTACATCGACCCGGCCTGGTCCGCCAGCCCTTCCCGCTGGGCGTACGCCACCAGCAACAACTCCACCAACAGCGACACCACGGCCGCCCGGGTCGGTAAGGACGCCGACTCCGGAGTCACCTACCGCTCCTACTTCGAGTTCCCGATCAGCGCCCTCAGCGGCAAGATCATCAGGTCGGCGTACGTGCAGGTGGTGGCGACCCACACCTGGTCCTGCTTCGACACCCCGACCTACCTCTACCAGTCCGGCGCGATCACGAGCACCCCCCGCACCGCCTGGGCGCCCGCGCTGACCACGCTGCGCGCCTCCGCGAGCTCACACGTCCGCGCAACGGGCTGCATCGACTCGCCGCAGCCGCCGATGAACGTGCGCTTCGCCGGCAGCGTCGCCGCCGGCCTCAGCAGCGCGGCGGCCGCTCACCAGACCTCGATCACCTACGGCCTCTGCGCGTGCAGCGACTCGTCCGGGACCGGCGAGAGCACGGTGGACCGGTGGAAGAAGTTCGATCCGAGCACGGCACGCCTGGTGGTCGACTACGACACCGCGCCCAGCCAGCCCACCGCACTCCAGGCCGGCGGTGCGGCCTGCGTCACGGGCGGCCGCGTCACCCTGGGCACCGCGCCGACCCTCTCCGCCGTCTTCCCCGACGCGGATGCCGGCCAGGTCCTCCAGACGGCGTACGAGCTGTTGGAGATCCCCGCCTCGGGCACCTACGACAGCACCACGCCGCGGATGACCGCGCCGACGGGCTCGACCGTCACGGCCGGCGCCCGGTCCACCACGGCTGCGGTGACCGGCACGGCCAATGGAAAGTCGTACGCCTTCCGGACGCGCAGCGATGACGGCTACCTGCTCAGCCCGTGGTCGGCGTGGTGCGAGTTCTCCATCGACAACCAGCCGCCCACGGTGAGCGTCGACGCGGTCACCAGTCCCGCCCCGCCCGGCCAGCTCTACACCTACAAGCTGCGCTCGCCGGACCTGGACGTGGTCAGCTTCCGCTACGGCTGGAGCAGCCCGCCCACCGAGGAGGCGGAGGCGGGCACCAGCCTCGGCTGGACCGGCAAGACCGTCTCGGTGACCCTGGCCACGCCGGCCTACGGCACCAACACGCTGTACGTCGCCGCGGTGGACAGCGTCGGGAACGTCGGCTACGGCTCGCTTGTTATCCAGGTGCCGACGCCGTAGGGCGGCCGACCACCAACCGGTCACGGCGCGGCTGAGGCGTCGAAACCGGACAACACCACACCGCGTCGAGGCCCGCATCCGCAACGAGGATGCGGGCCTCGACTGCGGGGTGCCGTCGTCGTGTCGCATCTGCCGGTTAGGCTCGCTGCGGCGCGCGCCGGCCGACCGACAGTTCGGACGCGGCACCACACCGCCGAGACCGGGGAGTACGACCAGTTGACCGCAGAGCCTGACACCCTGTACGGGGCCGATGACCTCACCCACCTTGAGGGGCTGGACGCCGTCCGCAAGCGGCCCGGCATGTACATCGGTTCCACCGACAGCCGTGGCGTGGGTCACCTCGTCAACGAGATCCTCGACAACTCCACCGACGAGGGTGTCGCCGGTCACGCCACCACCGTCGAGGTGATCCTGCACGCCGACGGCTCGGTGCAGGTCGACGACGACGGCCGCGGCATCCCCACCGACGTGCACGCCAAGTCCGGCATCTCCGGCGTCGAGCTGGTGCTGACCCGGCTGCACGCGGGCGGCAAGTTCGGCGGCTCCGGCTACAAGACCTCCGGCGGCCTGCACGGCGTCGGCGCCTCGGCGGTCAACGCGCTGTCCCGCCGCTTCGACGTGACCGTCCGCCGAGCCGGCAAGGTCCACGCGATGTCGTTCCGGCACGGCGTTCCGGGGATCTTCGACGGCGACGGGCCGGACGCGCCCTTCACCGCCGGCCCCGGCCTGCAGGTGGTCGGCGCGATGAAGCGCGGCCAGCGCACCGGCACCTCGATCCGCTGGTGGCACGACGCCCGCTACTTCGAGACCGGCGCGGCGCTCGACGTCGACGCCGTGCGGATGAAGCTGCGTAACACCGCGTTCCTGGTCCCCGGCGTGACGTACCTGCTGCGCGACCTGACCGGCGAGGCCCCCGCCGAGGAGCGGTTCCACTACCCCAACGGGCTCAGCGACATGGTCGAGTTCCTCGCACCGGCCGGCGACCGGCCGGTCTCCGGCATGCTCCTGGTCAACGGCGAGGGGACGTACCGGGAGAACGCCGCCGACGCCAACGGCGTCATGCAGTCCAACGTGCAGCGTCGCGCCGAGGTCGAGGTGGCGTTCCGGTGGGGCACCGGCTACGAGCGCACCGTCGAATGCTTCACCAACACCATTCGCAACGCCCACGGCGGCACCCACCGCAAGGGCTTCGAGCGGGCCCTCGTCCGCACCCTCGCCGACGCCGTCCGCAACACCCGCGGCCTGCTCAAGGCCAAGGAGGAGCCGCCCACCCTGGACGACGTCCTGGAGGGGATGACCGCCGTGGTGCACGTGCGGATCCCCGAGCCGCAGTTCACCTCGCAGACCAAGGACGAGCTGTCCACGACCGGCATCACCAAGGTCATCCAGACCCTGGTCGACGCGCACGTCAAGGCCTGGCTGGAGGACCGGCGCACCAAGGCCGAGGCGCGCGTCGTCCTGCAGAAGATCGTCGACGCGGCGCGGGTGCGGCTCACCCAGAAGCAGCAGAAGGACGCCGCCCGGCGCAAGACCGCCCTGGAGGGCGCGTCCATGCCGCCGAAGCTGGTCGACTGCCGCGCCACCGGGATCGACCGCAGCGAGCTGTTCATCGTGGAAGGCGACAGCGCCCTCGGCACGAGCCGCATGGCCCGCTCCTCGGAGTACCAGGCGCTGCTGCCGATCCGGGGCAAGATCCTCAACGTGCAGAAGGCCAACCTCCAGCAGGTTCTGGACAATGCCGAGTGCGCCGCCATCGTCCAGGTGCTCGGGGCCGGCTCGGGGCGGACGTTCGACCTCGCCGCGCTGCGCTACGGCCGGGTGCTGATCATGGCCGACGCCGACGTGGACGGCGCGCACATCCGTACGCTGCTGATCACCCTCTTCGCCCGGTACATGCGGCCGTTGATCGAGGCCGGTCGGCTCTACGCCGCCATGCCGCCCCTGCACAAGATCACCACCAAGGGGCGCAACCCGCAGACCGTCTACACCTACACCCAGGCCGAGATGGAGGCGACGGTTCGCAAGCTGGAGAAGGCCGGCAAGCAGATCGTCACGCCCATCCCACGCTTCAAGGGCCTCGGTGAGATGGACGCCGACGAGCTGTGGGACACCACGATGAACCCCGCCACCCGCGCCGTCCGCCGGATCACCCTGGACGACGTGGACGCCGCCGAGCGCATCCTCGAACTGCTGATGGGGGAGAAGGTCGAGCCGCGCCGCAACTGGCTCATCGACTCGGCCGACCGCGTCGACCGCGATGCGATCGACGCATGAGCGAGCGGCAGCGAGCGAATATTCGGAACAGTGCGACGGTGCCTCAGGGCGTCGCGCAGCGAAGCGGAGCGACGGCATGAGCGCCGCTGCCGTCCGAGGGGAAAGCTGAGTCATGGCACGCCGTAAGGAAAACAAGGTCGACCTCTCCTCGTTCGACCAGGCCGGCGCGCGGGTCTTCGACAACCCGCTGGTCACCGAGGTCTCCGACTCCTACCTGGAGTACGCGTTCTCGGTCATCCACTCCCGCGCCCTGCCCGACGCGCGCGACGGCCTCAAGCCCGTGCACCGGCGCATCCTCTGGTCGATGTACGAGCAGGGCTACCGCCCCGACCGAGGGCATGTGAAGTCCGCACGCATCGTCGGCGACTGCTTCGTCGCCGGCACACTGGTCTCCACGCCCGATGGCCTGCGGCCAATCGAGGAGATCGAGGTCGGAGACCTCGTGCTGGACGGCGAGGGCGCGTCGGTCCCGGTTACCACCGTCTTTCGTAATCCGAATTCTGACCTCGTTCGCGTCACCTGGAGCAATGGGCACACGATGCTCGTCACCCCGGGCCAACGTTTCCGGGTGGTCGCGGATGACCTCTCCGTGCAGTGGGTCGAGGCTCGGGACCTTGCGGGACGCCTTGCGCTGGCCTATGGGAGCCGCCGTACCGAGGTGTCGCCGCATCCTGGCGACGTCTACGACTACGTGCGCGGGCTGCTGGTAGCCGAGGGTTTCCCGGTCGACCGGAACCGCACAGCGGACGGCCGGGTCCGCATCCACATGTGTGACATCGAGCCGCTTGATGTCGCTCATGGCTGGGCTATCGCCAGTGGATTGAACGTCTCCCGCGGAAAGCGTGAGGCTGCCAACCCCCGTCATCGCGACCAGCACATTTTGACTTTCAGCCGTAACCAAGGGCTGTTGGAGGTTACTGAGCCGCTCAGCCGTGACAAGCACGTGCCGCGCGACATCCTGGGCAACCGATCGGCGTGGGCGCCGTTCCTCGCTGGCTTCTTCGATGGCGACGGCTACGTCCGCAAGCGGTTCCGAGAGATGGTTTTCGTCAGCACCAGCAAGCTACTGGTGCGGCAGATATACGCCATGCTCGCCGACCTAGGTCTACACGGGCACTACTGGACCAGCGGTCGTCATTCTGATGGACACCCGCTTCACGGGCTCTCCGTATCCGGACGTGACGCCGCTGATCTCGCCCGGATGTTCCTGCCGTGGGTGCGAATCGGCTACAAGCACGATGGCCTGCAACGGGTTGCGAACATCGACTATCGGTATAGCGGCAAACAAGGCAATGACCGGTTGCCGTACGGCCCGGTGATGGCGGAGCTCACCGCAGCGCATCAGGGTGGCGGATGGTTTCGGGATCAGGCCGGACAGGCGTTTCGTGCCTCGCTCTCGGCAAGCGGCGGCCCGAAGGTGCGGTATGGCAAGGACCGCAACGGCAATCCGCTCGCCGAGCGGTCGTTCCAGTTGGAGCGGGCGGCCCGGGACGGCTGGGTCCAGAAACTCCACCGGCTCGGCTCGCCGCTCGCCGCTCGGCTGGATGCGCTGGTCGGTAGTGCTTTTCTGCGGGTCACCTCGGTCGAGGTGGTGCCGCCCGACGTCACGTACGACATCCAGGTGGGCAGTGACGAACACGCCTTCGTTGCTGAGGGCTACGTGGTGCACAACTGCATGGGTAAGTACCACCCCCACGGTGACACGGCGATCTACGACGCGATGGTCCGCCTCGCGCAGGACTTCTCGCTCAACGTGCCGCTCATCGACGGCCACGGCAACTTTGGATCCCAAGACGACGGTCCGGCTGCCTCAAGATATACAGAAGCGCGGATGTCCCGCGAGGCGATGCTGCTCGTCGGGGAGCTGGGCGAGGACACCGTCGACGTCGAGCCCAACTACGACGGGTCGTTGACGCAGCCCACCGTGCTGCCGGCCGCCTTCCCCAATCTGCTGGTCAACGGCGCGTCCGGGATCGCGGTCGGGATGGCCACCAACATGATCCCGCACAACCTCGCCGAGGTCGTCTCGGCGGCCCGCTGGCTGATCAACCACCCGGACGCCACCCTGGACAAACTCATGGAGTTCGTTCCCGGCCCCGACCTGCCTACCGGAGGCGTGCTGCTCGGCCTGGACGAGGTGCGCCGCGCGTACGAGACGGGGCGCGGCGTGGTGCGGATGCGCGGCAAGGTGGAGATCGGCCCGATCGAGGGCAGCCGGGGCCGCCAGGCGATCACCGTCGTCGAGTTGCCCTACGGCGTCGGCGCGGAGAAGGTCATCGCGGCGATCACCAATGAGGTCACCAAGACCAAGCGGCTGACCGGCATCGCGGACGTCAAGGACCTCACCGACCGGGAGAGCGGCACCCGGTTGGTCGTCGAGTGCAAGGTGGGGGTCAACCCGCAGGCGCTGCTCGCCGACCTCTACCGGTTGACCCCGCTGGAGCAGTCCTTCGGTGTCAACAACCTGGTGCTGGTCGACGGCCAGCCCCGTACCCTCGGGTTGAAGGCGCTGCTGGAGGTCTTCCTGGCCCACCGGTACGACGTGGTCACCCGGCGCAGCTCGTACCGCCGCCGTAAGCGCGAGGAGCGGCTGCACCTGGTCGACGGCCTGCTGATCGCTCTGCTGGACATCGACCGGGTGGTCCGGTTGATCCGCGGCAGCGACGACGCGCAGGCTGCCAAGGACGGGCTGATGAGTCAGTTCGGCCTCTCCGACATCCAGGCGACCTACATCCTGGACACTCCGCTGCGCCGCCTGACCAAGTACGACCGGATCGAGCTGGAGGCGGAGCAGGAGCGGCTGCGCGCCGAGATCACCGAGCTGTCCACGATCCTGGACGACGAGCGGGTGCTCAAGAAGCTGGTCTCCGACGAGCTGGCGGCCGTGGTCAAGCAGTTCGGCACCGAACGGCGGACGACGCTCGTCGACGGCGACCTCAAGGAGGTGCTCGCGGCGTCCGCGCCGGCCGGCCCGCTGGAGGTTGCCGACGACCCGTGCCAGGTCATCCTCTCCGCGACCGGGCTGGTCGCCCGGACCGCGGCCGAGTCGGAGGAGAGCGCCGAGGGGCGCCGGCGCAACGGCCGGGTCAAGCACGACACCGTACGCGCGATCGTGCACTCCACCGCCCGTGGTCGGGTGCTGCTGGTCACCAGCGCGGGTCGCGCCTTCAAGATCGACGTACTGCCGCTGCCGGTGCTGCCCGAGCAGGCCGGCACGGTGTCGCTGCGCGGCGGCATGTCCGCCGCCGAGCTGGTGCCGCTGGAGGCGGGGGAGACCGTGGTCGGTCTGGCGCCGCTCGGCGGTGCGGCGGACACCTCACCCGGGCTGGCGCTGGGCACCCGACAGGGCGTGGTGAAGGTGTGCGCGCCGGAGTGGCCGGTGCGGTCCGACGAGTTCGACGTGATCGGCCTGCGCGACGGTGACGAGGTGGTCGGGGCGACCTGGCTGACCGACGGCGCCGAGACGCTCACCTTCGTCACCTCGGAGGCGTCGTTGCTGCGTTTCGCCGCCGGGCTGGTGCGCCCGCAGGGCCTCAAGGGCGGCGGGATGGCCGGCATCAACCTGCCGGCCGGGGCCCGGGTGGTGTTCTTCGGCGCGGTACGCACCGACGACGCGGGGCACGGCGAGCCGATGGTCGTCACGTCCACCGGGGCGACGGTCAAGGTGACGCCGTTCAAGGCGTACCCCGCGAAGGGCCGGGCGACCGGCGGCGTCCGCGCGCACCGCTTCCTCAAGGACGAGACCGACGTCGCCGTCGCCTGGGTGGGGCCGCGCCCGGTCGGCGCGACCGGCACCGGCGAACCGGTGGAGCTGCCGGCAGCCGACCCCCGCCGCGACGGCAGCGGCTTCGCCGTGATGCTGGGCCCAACGGTGGTAGGCCACCTCATCGAACGCGACTAACCCCACCCCCAACTCGTTGATCATGAAGTTATTGCCGCGACACGCCGATGGCGGTGGCAATAACTTCATGATCAACCCGGGGGTGGGGTGGGGTGGGGTGGGGTGGGGTGGGGTTAGGCGACGTTGAACGGGCGGAACTGGACGCTCACCCTCGGGCCTACCGGGCGGGTGGTCTTGGGGATGGCGTGTTCCCAGGTGCGCTGGCAGGAGCCGCCCATCACGATCAGGTCGCCGTGGCCCACCGGGAACCGCAGGCTGTCGCCACCGCCGCGCGGGCGCAGCAGCAGCGGCCGAGGTGACCCGAACGAGACGATCGCGACGACGGTGTCGCTGTGCGCGGAGCGGCCGATGGTGTCGCCGTGCCAGGCGACGCTGTCCCGGCCGGAGCGGTAGAGACACATGCCGGCGGTGACGAACGGCTCGCCCAGCTCGGGCGTGTAGTGCCGGGTCAGCGCCGTCCGCGCCGAGGTGAGCACGGGGTGCGGCAGTTGCCGGTCGACGCCGTACCAGCAGAGCAGGCGGGGCACGTCGACCTCGCTGTCGTACATGGTGCGTCGCTCCGCGCGCCACGGCACCTCGGCGAGCAGGGTGTCGAGGACCGCGTCGGAGCCGCGCACCCAGCCGGGGAGGTGGTCGACCCAGGCGCCCCGGCTGAGCTGGTGCCGCCGGAGCTGGCCGGGCAGGGGCCCCAGGGTCGGCTCCGTGTCGGTCAGGTCGAGCATCGACGGCTGGTAGGCGGCCTGCGTCATGCAGCCACCCTAGCAGCACTTTCGTACACCCGTGCTAGGCCGCTGCTGCCGCGTTGTGCTTGGCCACCAGGTCCGGAAGGTCGTCCAGCGCGTCGATGCGGAACAGGCACTGCTCGGCCACGGCCGGCATGTCGAGGATGTGCCCCCACGGGCCGCGCCGGATCAGGCACGTCTTCATGCCGGCCTCGACGGCCGGGCGTACGTCGTTGTCGGGCCGGTCGCCGACGTACAGGATCGACGACGCGTCGCCACCGCCCGCCCGGACGACCCGGTCGAAGAAGGCCGGTAACGGTTTCGCCACGCCCCAACCGGTCGAGGTGCCGATCATGTCCACGGAAAGGTCGAGGGCGTGCAGGAGCGCCTCGGCGTGGGCGGGTTGGTTGCCGGCCAGGCCGACGAACAGGCCCTGCTCCTTGAGCGCGGTCAGGCAGCCGCGCGCGTCGGGGTAGAGATCCTCCTCGCCGAACCACTCGGGTTCGCCGGCGGCGGCGCGACGTTCCAGCTCGGCGGTGAGGTCGAAGTCGGGCCGGAAGGCCCGAAACGTGTCCTGGTAGTCCTGGCCACGGGCGATCACGGCACCGAGGACCGCCGAGAGCGTGTGCCGTGGAACGCCGAACCAGTCCGCCCAGCCCGCGAACTCGCGGGACTCGTCGAGAATCGTCCCGCCGACGTCGAAGAAGACCGCTCTGATCACGTGCGTCCCCCGTTCGCCTGGTCGACGGATCATAAGCGGGAGAACGCGCGTCGTCAGTCCGCGACGGCGGCCGGGCGTACAGCGTCGAACACCGCGTCCACGACCCGCGCCCGGCCCCGGCCGTCCACCGTGGACCAGGCCCGCGCGGCCAGCGTCGCGCGGCGCTGCGGCGAGCTGAGCAGCCCGTTGAGGGTCCGCGCCGCCGTCGCCCGGGCGGCCCGCCCGGGCACCCCGGCGCCGGTCAGCTCCGGAAGTTCGCCGAGGCCGGCGGCCAGACCGTGCTGGACCACCCGGGCGTACGACTCGCGTTGGTTGTCGACCACGCAGACCAGCGCGGCGGGCGCGCCGAGGCAGCACAGTTCCCAGGTGGAGGTGCCAGCGGCGCTGACCACCAGGTCGGCCCCGGTGATCAGGGCCGGCAGCGAGCCGGTGGGCGGGACGGGACGGACGATCTGCCCCCGCCCGGGGGTGATCGTCTCCAGCTCGGCCTCGATCTCGGGTCGGCCGACGACGACCGTGAGGTCCATCGGGTGTCCGGTGGCCAGCAGCACCCGGGTCAGCACCGGGGCCGCGCCGACCGCGTCGGTGCCGCCGAAGAAGGCCAGCACCCGGGGCCTGCTGACCGCCGTGGCGGGCCGGGGCGTCGCCGGACGGGCGGTCACGACCGAGTCGCGCAGCAGGGCGTACCCGCTGCCGGCGAGCAACCGCCCGGGCAGCGCCGGGAGCTGGGCCCCGAAGTTCTGGTCGAGGTAGAGGTCGGCGTCCTGGCCCCGGCTGTCCCCGTCGATGACGGCGAGGGTGAACACCCCGGCCGCGCGCAGGGCACCCGCGCCGGCCGGGTCCAACTCGTAGGAGTCGACGACCATCACGTCGAGGTCGTGTCGTCGGGCCGCCTCGACCAGCTCGGCCGGCGACTCGGGGCCGGGGTGCAGTCCGATGCCGCGCGCGGCCAGTTCGGCGGTGGCCCAGCCGAGCCGTTCCACAGTGCCGAACACCGCGACGTGGGCGCCCCGGGCCAGGAACTCCTCGGCGAGCGCCAGGCAGCGGACGAGGTGCCCGACGCCGCGCCGCGGCCCGGCGTCGCAGCGCAGTCCGACCCGTAGCGTGCTCAGGACTCCTCCAGCCGCTTCTGGCGTACGTCGGCGTTGAGCGCGCGCAGCCGCGGCTGCCCGTCGAGCCAGTCGGCGAGCTTGGCCAGCGGCACGCTGACGTCGCCGAAGTGGTCGGCGACGGCGCTCACCAGCGCCCAGTCCTGCTCGGTGTCGAGGGTCAGCCGCAGCGCCGAACGGTCCGGGGTGAGGGTCACCCCGAGCACCCGGAACAGATCCGGATGGGTGTACGCGTACGAGGTGACGTGCACCCGGTGGTGACCGGTGGCGAGCCGGTCGAGGGTCCGCAGGGTCTCCGCGCGGATGATCTCGACGTCCAGCCCGCGGGGCAGGGTCCGGGCGATCGACGTGCTCGCGTAGTCCAGGCCGGGCACGGCCCGGTACACCGAGGCGACCAGCGTGATGATCTCCGGGTCGAGCAGCGGACAGTCGGCGGTGAACCGCATGACCGCGTCGCCGGGGTGTGCGGCGAGCGCGCCCACGAACCGGCCCAGCACGTCGTCGACCGGCCCGCGGTGACACGGCACGCCGAGCCGCCGGCACTCGTCGACCACCGCGTCGTCGACGGTGTCCGTGCTGGTCGCGACCACCAGGTCGGCGAGGACGCCGCTGTCGCGGGCGGCGCGGACGACGCGGCCCAGCACGGACCGCCCGGCGAGCGGGCGGAGCACCTTGCCGGGTAGCCGCGACGAGCCCATCCGGGCCTGCACGATCCCGACGATCCGGGGCCCGACGGCCGCTCCCGTGTCGGCCGTCGGGTCCGGTCGGCTCGCCGTCACGGACGCGTTGTCGTCGCCGGTCACTGCTGCTCCTCCTGCCTCGGCGCGAGCGCCGCCCGCGCTCGCCGCTTGGCGGCACGCGCACCCCGCTTGGCCAGCCGGGCCGGGGTGATGGCGAGCCGGCCGACGCGGTAACTGATGGACCCGCTGAGCAGGCCGATCTTCGCCTCGGCCCGGCGCAGCGCCCGCTCCCGGGAGGTGAGCAGCTCGTCGGTCCATCGGGTCAGGGCGGCGAGCCGGCTGATCTCCTCGCGTTGCCGCAGCCACGCCTCCCGCAGCTGCTGGTAGCTGCGCGCGCCGACCGGCGGGTCGGTCGGCTCGACGGCCTGCAGCTCGGCGGCGAGGGTCGCGCGGCCGTTGGCGTCCAGGCCGTGCAGCGTGGCCGCGATCGCCGCCTCGGCCTGCACCGCCTCGGCCACGGTCGCCCGGTCCAGGTCGTGGCCGGCGAGCCCGCCGAGCACCACGGTCAGGCCCGCGACGTCGAGAGTGGACGACCACGGGTGGGCGTACCCGCCGGTGAGCAGGGCCGCCGCGAAGCGCCACAGGCCGCGGGCCAGCACCACGTCGCCGGGCAGCGTGTCGGTGGCCCGCCAGCTCGGGTCGAGCACCGCGTACCGTTCCCCGCTGACCACCATGTTGTCGGTGCTGGCCAGCGCCGCCGCGCCGGCGAGTCGGCCGTCGGCGTCGGCCTGGCCGGCGAGCCAGCCCGCGTACCCGTGCAGCAGCGTGCGCAGCGTCGCCAGGTCGCGGCGCAGCGCGGCGTCGAGCAGCAGGGTGTGCAGCAGCCGCCCGGTCGGCACCGGCCCGGACAGTGCGGCCGGGTCCCGGTACGCGGCTTCGCGGCTGGCGAACGGCGCGGCCGGCGTGCTCGTTCCGGCGCCGGTGCCGGCGCTGTGGCTCCACCGCCAGCCCGACGGGCCGTCGAGCACCTCCAGCACACCGATCCCGGGCTGGCCGGACTGCCCGGTCTGCGCCAGCGCCACCGGCAGGTCCCCGTCGACGGTGGCGTCCGTGGGCCCACCCGGTCGACGGGCCAGCATCAGCCAGGCCGGCGCGAGATCGGCGGCACGCCCGGCGTGCAGGGCGTCCACCGCCAGCCGGGCCGGGTCCTGGAGCACGGTCGCGGTGCCGAAGGCCCCGGCGCAGGCGCCGTGCAGCACCGCGTCGAACAGCCCGCAGCCCGCGCCCCGGTCGAGCTGGTCGGCGTCGAGCAGCGCCGTCGCGGTCGCGCCGTCGGGGTACGCGGCCCAGCAGGCAACCGAGCGCAGCCCGGCGCCGGTGAGCCGCTCGCGCAGTTGGTCCCGGTTGGCGGGGTGCGCCTGGTCCAGCACGCCACCGATCACCCAGGCGGAGTCGTCGCGGGCGGCGTACCAGGGGGTGGTGGCCACCAGCCGGTGCAGCCCGAGCGGGTTGTCCAGGCGCAGCAGCAGCGCGCCGCCGGGGCGTACCGCCGCGACCAGCCGTGCCAGCACACCGTCCCAGCCCAGCCGGGTGCCCTCCACCGACTCCACCGGGTCCAGTCCGGCGGCGGCGATCACCACGTCGTACGTCTCGTCGTCGGGCAGCCCGGCCGGGCCGCCCACGACCACGCGGGCGGCCCGCTGAGCCAGCGCCACCGCGTCCGGGTGGCTGCGCAGCAGGCAGGTCACCTCGGCGTGGGCGAGCCGGACGAGCAGCGCCGGGTCGTGCGGGCCGGCCAGCAGGACCCGGGCGCCGGGCGGCACGATCCGGGCGGCCAGCGCGGCGAGGGGCCCTCCGTCGGCCAACCGCTCCTTCGGCAGGTCGGACCAGGCCAGCATCTCGCCGCCCGGCAGGGTGATCCGGCCGGCGGGTGCCGTCTCAGTCGTCACTGTCGTCCTCTTCTTCTTCCGGAAGGTTCGCCCAGCCGAGCAGCTCCCGCAGCTCGGGCGGTGTGCAGCGGTGGTCGGTGCCCAGCTCCGCGCGGGCGATCGAGACGGCGGTGGGCAGGTCGACAGTCGCGCCGTGCAGTTCCGGCCACTGCCGCCGGATGCGGGCGGTGCCGCCGAAGGTCGGGTCCTCGTTGGACAGGATCATCGGGTCGCCGTAGACCGCCGGTTCGCAGCCGGCCGCGATGCCGTAGAAGATCGCGCTGGTCAGCCGGTTGGATGCTACCCGCCGGTGCCGGCGCAGCTCGGTCAGCTGCTTGTCGAGGAACTCCGGGTCGGTGTCCTTCCACCAGTGCCCCCGGTAGCCGTGGCAGATCACCCGGAACCCGGCGCGTTCGTAGAGCCGGCGGACGTGGCGCATGCCGTACTCGTGCCAGTAGAGGCAGACCGTGACCAGGCCGGGCTCGGTGTCGCGGATGCGGGCGATCAGCTCCCGGTGGTCGCCCTTGACGTGCTGGCCCTCCCAGCCGTGGAACGGGTACCAGATGGTGCCCTCCCGCTCCTGCGCCGGCGGGTTCTCCGGCCGCATGGCCAGCAGGTAGGTGAACGGGGCGCCGATCACGACGACGTTGCGCCGCCCCACCGACCAGGCCCGGCGGCGGGTCTGCTCGGACCAGAGCAGGCTCGGGGTGCCCTCGGCGTACGGGTGGCCCGGCGCCAGGCCGTCGCCGATGTTCCAGCCGTGCTGCACGTACCCGTTGATTCGCGGGGGATGCCGGTCGCCGAGGCCGGCGTAGCGGGCCAGCACGTGGGCGTGGCCGTAGAAGTGGTTCGCGTGGTGCATCAGGTTCCCATCAGGCGGCGGTACGCACCGAGCCGGCCCGCAGGGCCACGGCCAGCGCGTCGATGACGCGGTCCTGGTCGGCGTCGCTGAGTCCCGGGTACAGCGGCAGCGACAGCTGCTGGGTGTAGAACGACTCGGCCACCGGGCACGATCCGCGCCGGTAGCCCAGGTCGGCGAAGGCGGGGTGCCAGTGCACGGGCAGGTAGTTGACCTGCACGCCGATCCCGGCGGCCCGCATCCGGTCGTACACCTCGCGGCGACGCCCGTCGAGCACCCGGATCGGGTAGAGGTGCCAGGCCGGGTCGGCCCACGACTTGCGGGTCGGCAGCAGCACGCCGTCCAGGTCGGCCAGCGCCTCGTCGTAGCGGGCGACCAGTGCGCTCCGGCGGGCCTTGAACGCGGCGAGCCGGCGGAGCTGGCTGCGGCCCAGGGCGCACAGCACGTCCGGCAGGCGGTAGTTCAGCCCGAACTCGTGCACCTCCTGGTGCCAGCCACCCTCGTCGGCGAAGCGCAGCTCGGCGCGGTCGCGGACGACGCCCACGCCGCGGAACCGGCGGGCCCGCTCCAGGATGCGCGGATCCAGCGCGGCGACCGCGCCGCCCTCGGCGGTGGTCAGGTTCTTCGTGGGGAAGAACGAGAACGTGGTCAGGTCGGCGAGCGAGCCCACCGGACGGCCGTGGTACGCCCCGCCGATCGAGTGCGCCGCGTCGGCGAGCAGCACCGCGTCCGAGCCGTCGACCGACGTGCGCAGGGCGTCGTAGTCGGCCGGGTGGCCGGCGTAGTCGACAGCGGAGACGACCTTGGTACGCGAGGTGACCGCCGCGGCGGCCGCGGCCGGGTCCAGGCAGAACGTCTCGTCCTCGACGTCGGCGAACACGATCGTCGCGCCGAGGGCGACGGCGCTGCTGGCGGTCGCCACGAACGTCATCGGCGGGACCACCACCTCGTCGCCCGGTCCCACCCCGGCGGCCGCGTACGCCACGTGCAGCGCCGCGGTGCCGTTGGAGACGCTGGCGACGCCGACCCCGCCGGTCCACCTGGCGAGGTCGGCCTCGAACGCGTCGACCTGCGGCCCGGTGGTGAGCCAGTCGCCGCGCAGCACGTCGGCGACGGCCGCGATGTCGTCCTCGCTGATCGACTGTCGGCCGTACGGAAGCATCGCTGTCATGCGGTGAGGCCGAGCATCTCGCGTAGCTGCTGCACGCTGAGCCACTCGTCGTTGGTGTCCGACTGGTAGGCGAAGCCGTCCGGCACGGGCTCGCAGTCGACCGGCGGCTGGTAGCCCCAGCCGGCGATGGTCGGCTGGACGATGTAGCGGTCCTTGGCGCGCAGCGTCCGCCGGCTGTCGTCCGGGGCGATCATCTCCTCGTGCAGCTTCTCGCCGGGCCGGATGCCGATCTCGTGGGTGGTGGCGTCCGGCGCGACGGCCTCGACCAGGTCGAGGATGCGCATGCTGGGAATGCGCGGCACGAACAGCTCGCCGCCCTGCATCTGGTCGAACGAGTCCATGACGAACTGGACGGCCTGCTCCAGGGTGATCCAGAACCGGGTCATCCGCTTGTCGGTGATCGGCAGGCTCTTGCCCTCGGCGGCCAGCCGGTGGAACAGCGGGACGACCGAACCGCGGCTGCCGACCACGTTGCCGTAGCGGACGACCGCGAACCGGGTCGGGTGGTGCGCGGCGTAGTGGTTGGCCGAGACGAACAGCTTGTCGCCGACCAGCTTGGTGGCGCCGTACAGGTTGATCGGGCTGGACGCCTTGTCCGTGGAGAGCGCGATGACCTTCTTGACGCCGGCCTCGATCGCGGCGTCGACCACGTGCTGCGAGCCGGTGATGTTGGTGGCGATGAACTCCGACGGGTTGTACTCCGCCGTGTCCACCTGCTTGAGCGCGGCGGCGTGCACCACGTGGTCCACGCCGTGCATCGCCCGGGTGAGGCGGTGCCGGTCCCGGATGTCGCCGATGAACCAGCGCAGGCGCGGGTCGTCGCCGAGCTGCTGGCGCAGCTCGTACTGCTTGAGCTCGTCGCGGGAGAAGACCACCACCCGGGCGGGGTCGGCCTCGGTGAGGATGTGCCGGAGGAAGGTCCTGCCGAAGGAACCCGTTCCCCCGGTGATCAGAATGGACGATCCATTCAACTCACTCAATTTGGTGCTCCCGTGATCGTGGATGAACCGGCGGCCCTCGGCCGGCCGACCGGGGTGAGACGCTAACCCCGGCGGGTTAACGCCTCGGCGCTCGCGGGTTAACCGCTGCCCCTGCCGTCGTGAATGGCGAGCAGCGCGCGGGCGAACACTTCCAACCGTCCGGAAAGCGGGCTGACCAGGCCGGAAACGGCCGCTACAGTGGCCGCGCGAGCGACCCGCAGCCTCTGCGCGCCGTCGTTTCCCGCGTTCACCCGACATCCGCACCGCCTCGGTGCGAGCGGGTCATCCCCGAGCGTCACCGGCCGGTAGGCGTGCCCACCGGTGGGCACGCCCGTCCGGCACGGCCGGCAGTTCAGGAGGCGTTGATGACATCCGGCAGCGACGTGATGGAACGGCCCGCGGTCCCGACCGGGACACCGCCCGCGACACCCGCGCGCCGGTGGCTGATGCCGCTGCTGCTGTTCGTCGGCTGGGTGCTCAGCGTCGCCTGGCGGATGTGGCTGTCGCGGCACATCGCACTGCCGATCGCCCACACCGACGAGGACAGCTATCTGAACACCGCCCGCGCCCTCGCTGGTGGACCGGGCGGGTTCAGCAGCGAGAACGACCTGCTCCGCCGCGTCGGCTACCCGATGCTGATCTCGCCCGCGTTCCTCGGCGACCGGGACTTCACCGACAGCTACCGGCTGGTCCAGCTGATCAACGCGATGGTCAACTCGGCGCTGCTGCCACTGGCGTACCTGCTCGGCCGGCGGGTGCTCCGACTGCCCCGCGCGTCCGCGCTGCTCGCGGCGGTGGTGGCGGCCACGCTGCCGGCCACCGCCTTCTACGCCGGTGTCGCCATGATCGACACGGTGATGGCGCCGCTGGTGGTCGCCTGGCTGCTCGCCGTACACCGTTGGATCGAGCGTCCCGGCCCGCTCGCCGCGGCCACCGTCGGCCTGCTGGTGGGCGCGTTCCACCTGCTGCACTCGCGCGGCCTGGTGATCGTGGCGGTGCACGCCGGGCTGGTCCTGCTGCTGTTCGTCCGCCGCCGGATCACCGCCGTCGCGGTGCTCGCGGCGCTGCTGCCGGTGTTGGCCATGGCGCTGGTCAACGAGGCCGGCATCCACGTCCTCGGCGACAAGGTCTACCTGTTGGGCAGCACCCCGGGCGGCGGCACGGTCGCCGCGGTCGCCTCGGGGCAGGGGGTGGTCCGCGTCGCGGCGGCCGTCACCACCCAGCTCTGGTACCTCGTGGTGATCACGTTCGGCCTGGCCGGGGTCGCCTGGGCCGCCGCCGTCCGGGAACTGTGGCGCCCGCGCCACGGCGACGCCATCCGCTGGACGATGGGTGTGGCGGTGGTGGTCACTGTCGGGGTGGCCGGCGGCGCGTCGGTGATCCTCGCCGGGATCACCGGCAAGCCGCTGGACGCGATCTACGGCCGCTACGTGCAGATGCTGGCCCCGTTCTGGCTCCTGGTCGGGCTCGGCGTGCTGCTCACCGCGGAGCGTCGGGTGGTGCTGCGCCGGGCGGCGGTCGCGGTGGGCCTGCTGGTCGCCGGTGGCGCGTTGGTCGCCGTCCGCCTCGCGTACGTGGCCAGCCGGGGGCACTCGCTGCGCTACGGCGGCTTCGGGGCACCGGACCTGATGGCGTTGACCGGCGGCTGGCGGGAGATGCGCCCGGTGGTCGGGTCGCTGCTCGGCATCGGCGCGTGCGTGCTGCTCGTGGCCGCGGTCCGGGTGCCCCGGCTGCGGTTGCCGGTGCTCGGCGCCCTGGTCGTGGTCAACCTCGTCACCATGCAGGTGATCGACCAGCGGCTGGTGCGGCCGATGGCGGCGAGCACCGCGCCGACCCCCCGGGTCGCCGACGTCGGGGTACGCCCCGGCGAGCGCGTCTGGGCCTCCACCGGCGTGCACTACATCCTGCGGTTCAATCTCAGCCACCAGGTGACCTGGACCGATGTGCGGTGGTTCCGCGAGCAGCCGCCCGCGGCCGCGCAGGTGGTGTTCACCCGCTGGGCGCCCGGCCAACCGGACGACTGGGACGGCGCGAAGTACGGCTTCGTCCGGCTCGGCGGCAACGCGCAGCAGCACTGGGCGGCCTGGCGCCGAATCTGACCCGTGGACCCCTTCCGCCCCGGTGGACATCGGGTTTCGTGAACGGCGGATGTCCACCGGGCGGACGGGCGGTTAATAGTGTCGGGCCGGTCCGGAAATTGCGCCGACAATCAGCGCTGGCGGCGGTCCTCGCGCGCCAACGAAATCGGGATGACGGTGATTTCCCGACCCTCGGACAGTTCCTGTCGCGGTGTGCCCTCGACGAATCGGAAACGCCGGTTCATCTGCCGCACCACGGTGTTGTGTTCCAGCACCTCCCCGTCGAGCCGCGCCAGGTGCAGCCCGTCGAAGGCGTACTCCACTGCCTCGGACATGACCCCGAGCCAGGCCGGCAGCGTCTCGCCCCGCTCGGCCAGCCCGTCAGCGTCCAGATAGAAGCCCCACGCGCCGGTACGAGGGCCGTCCAGCCGCAGGTCGAAGAAGGTGACCACGCCGCAGGGCCTGTCGTCGCGGACGTACACCAGCACCCGCCGCGTCGGGTCGTCGCGCACCGCCGACCACCACCGGGCGTGCTCCTCGGCGGTGATTTCGTGGCTGGTCTTGCTGACCTGACGGTTGGTTTCCTGATTACGCCAGGACAACATCAGATGAACGTCGTCCGCCGTCGCTTCGCGCAGCACGTGCTCTCGCTTTCCTGTCTGTTCACGTCCGGTCGGAGCACCTTACCCGGGCCTACCGGGAAAGCAGTTATCCATTCGCTGGGTTGTAGACTCCGGCGCATGAACGAATTGAGTCGCGCGCAGATCCGCGACCTCATGGCTCAAGTGCTGAAGAACCAGGACAAGGAGCTGCCCGCCGACGACGCGGCGCAGCTGCGGGACATCGGCTTCCGGTCACTGGACTTCTCCGAGCTGGCCCTGCGGGTGGAGGACGAGACGGGGGAGGAGCTCAACTTCGACGCCCCTGGCCTGCGCCGCATCGCCACCGTCGGCGACGTCCTCGACTTCCTCGTCGAGCTCCAGCAGCAGTGACCGTCGCGACACCCCGTCCGGCCGCCGCGGGCTCAGAGCCGGCCGGCGTCGACAACCGCCTCGTCGTCGGCGGCGCCCCGCTGACCTGGCGGACGTTGCCGACGCCGACGCTGCCCGACCCCGCCGCGGTGCTGGCGCACTCCGCCGGGCACGCGCTCGCCGCCGCGCGGCAGCACGCCGTGCACGGCACCGAGCTGCTGCTCAGCACCGCGAGTCGGGTCGACGCGACGATGCGCGCCGAGCTGCTGGACGCCGGGTTCACCGTCGCCGTCCTCGACGACGACGGCGCGCATCCGAGCATGCCGACCCACCCTCGGGCCGCCGAGCCCGGCCGGCTGTGGCTGCTCACCTCCGGGTCGACGGGCCGCCCCAAGCGGGTCGGCCACACCCTCGACACGCTGACCACCGTGCGGGCCGACCAGCCCGACCGGACCTGGCTGTGCCCCTACGCCCCCGGCACGTACGCCTGGTGGCAGGTGGTGACCCTGTCGCTGACCCAGCCCGGTCAGCACCTGGTGGTGGTCGAGCCGGACGAGCTGGACGACTGGCCGGCGGTCGCGGCCGCGCACGGGGTCGACGCCGCGTCCGGCACGCCGACCTTCTGGCGGCGCACCCTCTACCGGGACGCCGCCGCGCTGGCCCGGGTGCCGCTGCGCCAGCTCACCCTGGGCGGGGAGCCGGTGGACCAGGCGATCCTGGACCAGCTGCGGGACGTCTTTCCCGCCGCCCGGATCTCCTGGATCTACGCGTCCTCGGAGGTCGGAGCGTCCATCGTGGTGCACGACGGGCGGGCCGGGTTCCCGGTCGAGTGGCTGGACCGGGAAACCGCGGGCCGACCCACCCTCTCCGTCCACGACGACGAGCTGGTCGTCACCTCGCCGTACCACGGGGCCGGGTTGGCCGGCCCGGTCCGCACCGGGGACCGGGTGCAGGTGGTCGACGGGCGGGTGCTGATCACCGGCCGACTGGACTCCGACGAGATCAACGTCGGCGGCAGCAAGGTCTCCGCCGGTGTGGTCCGCGGCGTGCTGACCGGGCATCCGAACGTGGCCTGGGCCCGGGTCACCGGCCGCCGGGCCCCCGTGCTCGGGCGGATGGTGGTCGCCGACGTGGTCCTCACCCCGGCCGTCGCCGACGGCCTCGCCAACCCGGCCGACCCTTCCGTCAGCGTGCCGGACGAGGCGGCGCTGGTCCGCTGGTGTGCCGACCGGCTGCCCGAGCACGCGGTACCCCGCAGGATCCGCGTGCTGTCCGAGATTCCCGTCAAGGAGACCCTGAAGAGCGATGTCTGACCCCGCCGACACCCAGCTCGTTCCCCCCAGCTCAGTGGTCCTCGTCTCCGGCGGTTCCCGAGGGCTGGGCCTGGCCATCGTCACCGACCTGCTCGACGCGGGCGTACGGGTGGCCGCGTTCGCCCGTACCGTCACCCCGGAGCTGGAGAAGCTCGCCGCCGAGCACCCCGACCGGGTGCACGTCGGCTCGGTCGACGTCACCGACCTGCGTGCCGCCCAGGGCTTCGTCCGCGAGGTGGAGCAGCGTCTCGGCCCGATCGACGGCATCGTCAACAACGCCGCCGTCGGGCAGGACTCCCTGCACGTGCACACCGCCACCGACGACATCGCCCGGATCATCGAGACCAACCTGACCGCGCCCCTGCAACTGACCCGGTTGGTGATCCGCCGGATGCTCGGCAAGGGCCTGCGGGGGCGGATCGTCAACATCACCTCGATCTGCGCGCAGCGCGGCTTTCCGGGCCTGGTCGCGTACTCGGCCACCAAGGGCGGCATGGACGCCGCCACCCGCTCGCTCGCCCGGGAGCTCGGTGGCCGGATGCTGGTCAACGCGGTCGCGCCCGGCTTCTTCGCCTCGGAGATGTCCGCCGTGCTCGGCCCGACGCAGCTCGACCAGATCGTGCGCCGCACCCCGTCCGGCCACCTGACCGAGCCGGTGGAGGTCGTACCGGTGGTGCGGATGCTGCTGCGTGAACACACCAACATCAACGGCCAGGTCATCGTGGTAGACGGTGCCGCCTCCATCTGACCTGCGGCCGGTACTGCCGCCGGCGCCCGGCCCGGTCGACGCTGGCCCGGTCGACGCTGGCCCGGTCGACGTTGGCCCGGCCGCGCCGCCGCCGTCGTCCGGGACGGCACGCCCGGTGCCGGGACTGCTCGCCAGCGCCGAACGGCATCTACGGATCGGTACGCCCGCCGAGCTGGCCGACGCGACGACCCGCAGTCATCTCGACGACGGACGCTGCGTCGGCTGGTACGGCCCGCTCGTGCCGGGCTGGCGCGCGGCCATCGACGCGGAGCGCGCCGACGCCCCGGTGCCCCCGGCACTGGCCCGGCGCTTCGGCGCGGGTGACTTCTGGGCCCGGTGGACCCGGGCCGAGTGCTGCTGCAAGTTGGCCGACGTGCCGATCGCGACCTGGTGGCGCCGGCACGGCCTGGGCACTCCGGTGGACGGCACCATCCTCTGGCGCACCCTGCGCGTCGCCGACCTGGTGGTCACCGTCGGCTTCGCCCCCCGCCAGTCCGCCGGACCAACCGACCGCGACTGACGCTCGGGACGCCGCAGCTGTCGGCCTGTGTCGGTGGCGTCGCGGCTGTTGGTGTTTTGCCGGTGGCGCCGCAGGTGTCGGCGTGCGTCGGTGGCGTCGCGGCCGTTTGGTGTTTTGCCGGTGCTGCCGCGCGGCTGTCGGCGTACGGCGGTGATGCCGCGGCTGTCGGTGTGCGGCGGTGATGCCGCAGTTGTCGGTGTGCGGCGGTGATGCCGCAGGTGTCGGTGGTGCCTGTCGAGCTGCCCCGAATATGGGGCAGTACCGGGAGCACACGCCATGCCCCACCTTTGGGGCAGCTCGACAGGACGCAAACAGGGTCGTGCCCGGCGGATCGTGGCCGCTCGCCATGTGTGGCGCAGCCCGGCGCCGGCCGGCCTGGCCCAACCCCGCCGGCATCAGCCCAGGCCCGCGGCTGTCAGCCCAGGCCCCGCCGCTGTCAGCCCAACCCCGCCGCTGTCAGCCCAGCTTCGCCGGCATCAGTCCTGCAAGCCAGCTCAGTCCTGCCAGCCCGGCTCGACCGGAGCCAGCTCAGCCCAGCCACACGGTTGAGCTGAGCCGGGCCGGGTCGGTCAGATCAGGTCCCAGCTGAGCGGGGTACCGCGCGGAACGTCGGTGGCGAAGGTGCGGCCCAGCACCCGGTCGATCTCCACCGGAGCCAGCCCACCGGCCGGCCGGATCGACCGGACGTTCCGTGCCGTCACCGGGTCGCCGGCCCGGACGTCCTCGACCACGAACAGCGAACGGCGGAACCGCAGCCCCTCCCGCTCCGCAGGGGTCGGGCCGATCGCGGTGCCGCCCAGCGCCGCGTACGCGCGGCCCGACTCGGCGACCAGCGCCGTCAGCTCCGCCGGGTTCAGCGAGAAGTCCGAGTCGACGCCGCCGTCGGCCCGGTCCAGGGTCACGTGCTTCTCGATGAAGCAGGCGCCCAGCGCCACCGAGGCGACCGCCACGCCGATCCCGGGCGTGTGGTCGGAGAGCCCGACCGGGACGTCGAACGCGCCGGCCAGCACCGGCAGGCGGCGCAGGTTGCTGTCGGCGGGCGGCGCCGGGTAGGACGCGGTGCAGGCCAGCAGGACGATGCCCGCCGCGCCACCGTCGCGGGCGGTCCGCACGGCGGCGTCGATCTCGGCCACCGTCGCCATCCCGGTCGAGATCACCATCGGCTTGCCGGTGCTGGCCACCAGCCGGATCAGCGGCAGGTCCACCAGCTCCGACGAAGCGATCTTGTACGCCGGCGCGTCCAACGACTCCAGCAGCTCCACGGCGGTCGCGTCGAACGGTGACGAGAAGACCGTCAGCCCCCGCTCGCGGGCCCGGGCGAAGATCGGGGCGTGCCACTCGTACGGAGTGTGCGCCCGCTCGTAGAGGCGGTACAGGTTCTCCCCGCCCCACAGCTCGTGGCCGCTGGAGATGCGGAACGCCGGGCTGTCGACGTCGATCGTGATCGTGTCCGGCCGGTACGTCTGGAGCTTGAGCGCGTGCGCCCCGCTCTCGGCCACCGCGTCGACGATGGCCAGCGCCCGGTCCAGGTCGCCGTTGTGGTTACCGGACATCTCGGCGACCACGAAGGGTCGCTCCCCGGCACCGACCGCGTGCGGTCCGATCTTGATCGTCGCCGTCATTCCGACCTCTGCTCAGGGACGCCCGCACCGGGGTGCGGTGGTGCTGTCGTCGTCCACCCGACGGGCTGACGACCTGGAAAACTCCGGCGCCGGGAGCCGACGTGGCTCCCGGCGTGCGGTGCGGTGCGACGGGTCACGACAGGCGGCCGCCGGCCAGCGCGTCCGACCGGTCCGGGGTGACCTCGGCGGCCGTGTGCCCGGCGTCCGACGTGCTCGCGGGCGCCGCCGGTCGGGAAGGGTCGTCGTCGGCCGGCGGCGACCCGGTGCTCGCGTCGGCGCCACCGGCCGGGCCGGGCCGGCGCAACCGACCCGCGACCCGGTGCGCCTGCCGCAGCGCCGAGTACGCCAGCCAGTCACCGCGCCCCACCAGGCGGTGCTTGAGCCCGGTCACGCCCGAGGGCATCGGGTAGCCGCCGGTGGGCAGGTAGCGGCGGTAGTGCTCGGCGACCCGGTGGAAGAAGGCCCGCCGCAGGTGCGGGTGCAGCCGGTCGTCGTTGCCGACCACCACCAGGTAGTGGTTGATCATCAGCTGGAACAGCTCGGCCTGCAGGCCCTCGTCCGGGTACCGGCGGTTGACCCAGTCCATCAGCCGCTCGTACTGGCTGAACGCGTCGAAGTGCCGGCCGCTGCGGGTGGAGGTGATGGCGCCCTGGCGGCCCTGCCGGTACAGGTAGCAGACCCGGTCCAGCACGGAGATCTTCTCCGCGCCGATCAGCAGGGGGTGGCTGAACGGGATGTCCTCGTACCAGCCGGGGAAGAAGCGCAGCTCCAGCTCGTCGAGGAAGGCTCGGCGTACCACCTTGTTCCACGCGGTGTGCTGCACGCGCAGCAGCTGCGGCTGGTCGGCCAGGCGGGCCACGCCCGGTACCCCGCGCAGCAGGTGGCTGCTCGCGTCGACCTCCCGCCGGCCGTCCTCGTGCACCCGCAGGTGGTCCAGCATCAGCACGTCGGGCTGGTGCTCGCGCAGCCGGTCCAGCACCGCGCCGATCGTGCCCGGCGGCAGCCAGTCGTCGCTGTCGACGAACCAGACGTACCGGCCGGTGGCCACGTCGAGGCCCGCGTTGCGGGCCAGGCCCAGACCCACGTTCTTGCTCAGGTGTACGACGCGCACGCCGTCGCGGCCGGCGACGTAGGACCGCAGCATCGCACCGCAGCCGTCCGGGGAGGCGTCGTCGACGGCGATCAGCTCGACCGCGTCCGACTCACCCGCTGGGATGTCCGCCCGGATCGACTCGAGGCACTGGTACAGGTACGCCTCGACGCCGTAGACGGGCACGACGATGCTCAGCAGCGGCGCGTGCGTCGGCTCATTGACCACGTCGCCACCTTTGACGACGCGGGTGGCCAGCCCCGGAACCGCACGTGGCCGAGGACTGTGGAATCCCTGAACACCCGCGAAGCGGAAGGTTAACAACGGCGGCCCGGTTCACCCGGGAGTGACCCGGTAGGGTGCCTCGGTGCGGTCCTGCCGGGCCGTCGCGGGCGTCGCCGTCGCGCCGTCCGACGCCGCGCGCCGAGGAGGAGACGTACGTGCTGGTGACCCTGCGAAGCGTCGGGACCCCGGCATGACGAGCACCACCGACGCGCCGGCCGCGCCGCCCGCGCCCGCTGTCGCCCGGCTGCCCTCACTGACCGGGTTGCGGTGGATCGCCGCGTTGCTCGTCTTCGGCTTTCACGCCGGGACGATGCGGATCATCGCCGAGCCGGACTACAAGGCGGTGGTCGACGGGCTGTTCACCCTCGGCCTGTCCGGGGTGCAGTTCTTCTTCATCCTCAGCGGCTTCGTGCTGGTCTGGTCGGCCCGCCCGGGCGACTCCCGGGCAGCCTTCTGGCGGCGGCGGGTCGCGAAGATCTATCCGAACCACCTGGTGCTGTGGGCGGCCGCGCTGCTGGTCGCCTGGTGGTTCGCCGACCCCGTCCTGCCGGCGGCCGCCCTGGAGAACGTGCTGCTGTTGCAGGCGTGGGACCCCCGGCCGGGCTGGTTCTACAGCATCAACACGGTGAGCTGGTCGCTGTCCTGCGAGTTCTTCTTCTACCTGTGCCTGCCGCTGGCGCTGCCCCTGCTGCGCCGCGCCCGGCCGTCGGTGCTCTGGACGCTGATCATCGCGCTGCCGCTGCTGATCCTCGCGCTCTGGCCGGCGCAGCACCTGGTGCCCGAGGTCAGCCGCTGGTGGTTCACCCAGGTCTTCCCGCCGGTGCGGTCGCTGGAGTTCTGGCTGGGCGCGGTGGCGGCGGAACTGATGCTGCGCGGCCTCTGGCGCGGGCCGCGGCTGACGGCGGCCACCGCGATCTTCGTGGTCACCTGGGTGACCGCCGCGCAGTGGATCCCCGCCCAGTGGTGGACCACGCTGCTCGCCATCGCGTACCTGCTGGTGATCACCGCTGCCGCCGACGCGGACGTGCGAGGGCGGCGCTCGCCGTGGCGCTCCCGCCCGCTGGTCTGGCTCGGCGAGGTCTCCTTCGCCTTCTACCTGGTGCACGTGCTGGTCATGACGAGCGTGCTGCGGCTCAGCGGCGACTGGGGGACCGGCTTCCGGGGCTGGCGCGGCCCTGCGGTGGTGCTCGGGTTCCTGCTGGTGAATCTGGTGCTCGCCGGGCTGCTGCACCGCTACGTCGAGACCCCGATGATGCGCCGGCTCGCGCCGCGCCGCCCGAAGCGGCCGTCGGCCGTCCCTCCACAGCGCACCGGCGACACCGACGACCGGGCCCCCGGCGCAGGCCGGACCGACGAACGATCGACGTACGCCGACTCGCGCTGACCCATCCGCCCAGGCCGGACGCGGTCGGCGCGGCGTGAGCCGACACGCCCGGCGTCGATGCGCACGGCCGCCGTCGGCGGTAGCGTGGGGACGTGCTTCCGGTCGCGCTCACCTGTCCCCTGTGGTGGGTGGCGCGCTGGGCGACACGGGTGCTGACCAGCCTCGCCGTCATCGCCGCCCTCGCGCTCGGCGCGACCACGGCCCTTCCGGGGTCGCCAACGCCGGCCGCCGCGGCGACGTCCGCCGTCGAGCCGCCCGCGTCGCCCGACCGACCCGCCGCCGTGACCAGCACCGGGCCCGCGACGTCCATCGTCGACGACGACCAGACCGCCGCCCGCGACAGCGCCGCCCAGGAGCGGGCAGCCCGCGACAGCGCCGCCGTTGACGAGTCCGCCGCGGCGTGGTCCGCCGACCCGCAGCCCGCGCTGCACGACACTTCGCGCACCCTGGTCGCCACGTCGACCGGTGTGACGCCGGGGCGGGCGGTCTCCGAGCGGTCACCCCGCGCCGACAACCCGGCCGCCCGCGCTCCCCGGGCCCCACCGGAGCACCCAATCACTGCGGGTCGCTGACCGCGCACCGGCTCCTGACCCGCACCGGGTCACTGACCTCCGCGCCGGCCACTGACCACCGCACCGGCTGCTGAGCCGCCTCGCCGCAGCGCCGAGGCCCCGAGCCGAGCGTCCCGCCAAAGCACCTGTCGACACACCAGTCCGTACCAGCCGACCCGCGGGTCACCGACCCTCGTGCGGCTTCCCCGTCGCAACGCGCATTCTCCCGAGGTGCCGACCATGGAGACCGTCGTCTTCTACCAGTTCCTGACCGAGGTGCCCCAGGCCGCCGCCATCTGGTCGGCCCTGTTCCTGCTGGCGCTGACCGTTCTCGCCGTGCTGGTCGCTCGTCCCGAGCCGGACTCGGCCGCCTCCGAGCCGACGCCGCCGCCGCCCACCGCCCAGGAGGTGGCCGCCGCCGAACTCGCCGACCTGCGCCGCTACGCCGAAGAGGTGGCCGTGGCCGCGGCCCGCGCGGCGCAGACGGCCCGGCGACGACGCGCTGACTGGCTGATCACTCAGGAAGAGGCGCAGGCCGCCTGGTCCCGGTACGACGAGGCGGACACCGCAGCCCGTCGGTTCGCCACCGCCGGGGCGCTGCCGACCCCACGTACCCCGCACACCCCGGCCGAGTACGCGGCCCGGGAGCGCTACCTGCACCGTGCCGCGATGGCGGCGCACTGGCGCGGCGAGTTGACC
The DNA here is from genome assembly GCF_040608295.1 of Micromonospora sp. NPDC005197. Classification (NCBI taxonomy): domain Bacteria; kingdom Bacillati; phylum Actinomycetota; class Actinomycetes; order Micromonosporales; family Micromonosporaceae; genus Micromonospora; species Micromonospora sp. NPDC005197. The sequence continues at coordinate 125,077 of NZ_JBEXHY010000006.1, forward strand.
ATGACTCAGCTCGGTGACGTGTTCGGGCACCGGCGCGGCTGGGATCCCCGCCGGCACCCGGTCGAGCAGGAGGTGCTGCTCAGCCGGGCGACCCGTGACGCGAGGCTGGCCGAGCACCGGGCCGCCGACGAGCGGGAGCGGTCGGCCTGGCGGGACGCGGAGCTGGCCGCCGAGTCGGCACGCACGCTCGCCGAGGAGGCGTACGCGGCGGCGGTCCGGTTGTGGCCGAACCCGCTGCCGTCGCGCCGTACGACGACCCGGGCGTCGCGTTCGGCGGTCGTGACACGCTGGCGTCCGGCCCGGGTCGGTTGAGCCCGATCTGTTATGTGAGGCCCGTCACGGACGATGGAAATCGGGCGACCGGCACCATCGGCGGCCAATGTTCGCGCGATTGTGGCGGCGTTGCCGGCAGCCTGTCCGGTTGTCGCCCGTCGGCGCCTCCGGAACCGGTTGTCCCATCGAGTCACGTCAGCGGCAATACGCGCAGAAATTGGTGCGCCAAACGATGTTTACGCAGGTGGGCGTGGCTTGGCAGGGTCCGCACCGGCCAGTACTGTCGTGCTGTCCGGTGCGGTAACCGATCGCAGGAGGCGACGCCGTGCCGACCCGCTCAATCGTGATCTACGAACCGGGGACCCACAGTAAGTCCGGGGTGAATCCGCGAGCCACGGCCCGCGGTAGGGCGATCTTCCCGCCCGAATCCGTCAGCTAACCCGGTAGGCGGTGACGGAAGGAGTTCCATCCTCGTGCAGCACCTTTCCACCCCTCGGTTGTTCCCCCGCCTCCACGGCGTCGCGGCGCCCCCGCTCATCCGCCTTGTGACGGTGAGCTGACCCCCCGGGTCGCCGCCTTTCCCGCCCGGCCGCGCCGGGCGTTCCCCTGAGCGGTTCACCATCCGCGGACCACGGTTCGCGCGCTGGCGCCTGCCCGGATACCGGCCGAGCCCGGTGTGCCGCTCACCCCCCGAACCGTGGAGGACCCCGTGAAGCACACCCTGCAGCGTCAGCTCCGTCGCCTCGCGACCGAGCGCCCGTACCAGATCGTCGCGGCCTCCGCCGCGGCCCTCGCGATCGCCACCACGACCGGCGCCCTGCTCGCCGGCGCCGACGGCGCCCCGGCCAGCGAGCACACCGCGACCACAGTCGCCGAGATGCGCAGCGACACCATCGCGTCCCGCGACCAGGCGCGCGTCGCGTCCCCCTCGGCCGCGCCGAGCACTGCCGCCCCGGCCACCAGCGCCGCGTCGCCCGCCGCGAAGGCCACGAGCAACCCGGACCTCACCCGTAAGCCGACGCCGCCGAAGCCGCCCGCGACCAAGGTGCTCGACTACGACTACGAGGCGCAGAACACGTACTACAACTGCGGCCCGGCGGCCACCCGCAACGCCCTCAGCGCCACCGGCATCGACCGTACGCAGGAGGAGCTCGGCGCCGAGCTGGGCACCACCGAGATGGGCACCAACTCGGCCGAGGACACCACCCGGGTGCTCAACGCCGAGGTGAAGGGTTCCCCGTACCAGACCCGGATGTTCGCGGGCACGCCCAGCCCGGCGCAGATGGACCGCCTCCAGGCCGACGTCGTCAAGGCCATCACCGACGGCCGGGGCGTGGTGGCCAACGTCGTCGGCGACGCGACCGACACCAATGGCGGCTGGCACTCCTACGGCGGTGGGCACTACATCGCCGTCGTGGGCTACAAGGACAACGGCCGGACCGTGCGGATCGCCGACTCGGCGAACGCGGCCGACCCGGCGTACTGGATCACCACGATCGACCTGGCCAACTGGATCGCCACCCGGGGCTACTCCGCCTGACCCAGGCGCTGACGCCCACGACGCCGCGGGCGCCGT
>NZ_JBEXHY010000007.1:0-111294 GCF_040608295.1 Micromonospora sp. NPDC005197
CCCCGTTGGGGGGGGCCCCCCGTGGGGGGGCCGCCCCCCTCTTCCACCCCCCGGGGTTTTTCGGTGGGGGGGGGGGGGCCCCCCCCCCGGCCCCCCCCCCCCACGACAGTTCAGGCGCGGGAGCAGCTGGTGCCGTTGAGCGAGAAGCTGGTCGGGGACGAATACGACCCGCTCAGCGTGCCCTGGTAGCCGAAGCTGGCCGTGCCGCCGGGCGCGATCGACCCGTTGTGGCTCACGTTCCGGGCGGTCACCGCGGATCCGCTCTGGCTCACCGTGGCGTTCCAGGCGTTGGTGACCGTCTGCCCGCCGGGCAGGTTGTAGGTAAGCGTCCAGCCGTTGATCGCGCTGGACCCGGTGTTGGTGATCTGCACGTCGGCGGTGAAGCCGTTGTTCCACGAGTTCGCCGTGTACTTCACCGCGCAGCCCGAGCTGCCGCCCGGCGGGGGCGTGGTCGGTGGCCGGGTGGTCGGCGGCGGGTTGGTGGGCGGGGTGCCGCCGCCGTTGACGTTGGCCGAGAACGAGGTCACCGCGAGACCGACGCCCCCCTGCCACGGCTCGAAGCCGGCCTGGATGCTGGTCAGGTACCAGGAGTTGGTGATCGCGCCCCGGTTGCGGGTGTCGTTGATGAAGTCCAGCACGCTGAAGTTCAGGCTGGAGACCGCCGACGACGCGACGTAGGAGATGACGTTGTTGGAGCCGTTGCTGCCGCGCCACACCTCCCAGGTCCGGCCGGCCAGGTTGGTCGTGCCGACCACCGAGCCGATGGGCTGGATCGGGCCCTGACGGTTGAGCCAGATCATGATCTCCATCTGGTTCACCCCGTCCCGCTTGGGCGACGGGTCCAGCCAGATGTCGTACGCCGCGTCGTAGGTGGCGCCGCTGACGTACCGGTAGGAGATGCTGCTGGTGGCGCTGCTGATCTGGCTCACCTGGATCGGCAGGTTCGTGCCGGGGGAGCAGTTGGTGTAGTGACAACCCAAGAAGATCGACGGGTACGCCGTGGGCGCCCCGTTGGTGGGGCTGCTGCCGTTCTGCGTGGTGATCTCGAAGCCGTTGCTGGTGACGTTGATGCACTGCTGGGCGGAGGTGCCCCAGCGGTTGTTCTGCACGACGTAGCGACCCTGGATCACGGTCGAGCCGTACTGTTCGCAGATCTGCGTGTCGGCGGAGGCGCTGCCGCTGAGGGCCACGGCGACGAGCGAGCTGGCGACCAGCAGCCCGGCGGCGGCCAGGACCCGAAGTTGACGTTTCATGACGCTCCTTGACTCGGCGCGTGCCGGGCGCCGGCTGTGGTGGGGTGGTGCGGGAGCGCTCCCACGCTCAACGACACATTTACATGCTTGAAACCGAGGCGCAACCGCCCGCGTCAAACTGGTGAATTGTGAGGATCGCCATCCTGCCGCCGAACGGGCGTCCAAGGGCGGCCAGCTAAGCGGCGCGGACGGCCGAGGAGCCGCTCGGGCGGGCCGATCGGGCTCTGGTGTGCGCCGATCGCTCCGAGTAGCGTGTTGCCTCCGACGCGTGCCGTTCCCCCTCCGGAGGCGTACACCACCATGCGTAGCTCCCCCCTGCGCATTCTCATCGTCGGCGCGGGCATCGCCGGCCTGGCCGTGGCTCGGGCCCTGCGCCTGGCGGGTTTCCGGCCGGACGTCACCGACAAGCTGCCGCCGGGGGAGTCGACCGAGACCGGCCTGTACCTGCCCGGCAACGCCGCCCGCGCGCTGCACCGGCTGGACCTGCACGACCCGGTCCGACCGCTCGGGCAGGTGATCCACCGGCAGCGCTTCTTCGACGCCGCTGGGCTGCCCCTCTGCGAGGTGGACCTCGACGCCCTCTGGGCCGGCGTCGGCGAGTGCCGGGCGCTGCCCCGGGCGGACCTGCACCGGGTGCTGCTCAGCGGCGCCGGCGGCGCCGTCCGACACGGCGCCGAGGTCCGCACCCTCGATCTGCTTCCGCGCGCCGTCGGGGTCACCTTCACCGACGGCACCAGCACCGAGTACGACCTGGTCATCGGCGCCGACGGGCCGCGTTCCTCGGTCCGGGCCCTGGCCGCGCTCGGCGGGCCGCCCCGCCCGGCCGGGCACGTCGTCTACCGGGCCGTCCTGCGTGACGGCCCGCCCGTCACCGACTGGACCGCCCTGCTCGGGCAGCGCTCCGGCCTGCTGCTGGTGCCGATCGGGGAGGGGCGGCTGCACTGCTACGCCGACGAGGCGGGCACCGAGCCGCCCGCCGACCCGCTGGCCCGGCTGCGCGAACTCTTCGCCGACTACCGGGGCCCGGTGCCCGAGGTGCTGGCGATGCTCGACCGGGTGCACGCCGGGATCACCGACGAGGTCGAGCTGGGCCGCTGGTACCGGGGCCGGGTGCTGCTGGTCGGCGACGCCGCGCACGCCACCGCGCCGACCCTGTCCCAGGGTGCCGCGATGGCCCTGGAGGACGCCGTGGTGCTGGCCGAGTCGCTGCGCGCCGCCGGCAGCGTGGAGGCGGCGCTGGTGGCGTACGAGAGTCGTCGTCGCCCGCGTACCCGCTGGGTGGCCGACCGGACCCGGGACCGCAACCGGACCAGGGACGTGCCGCCGGCGCTGCGCGACCCGCTGCTGCGCGGACGTGGCGGACGGATCTTCGGGGAGCATTACCGGTTGCTGGTCGGCCCGCTGTAGGCCCGTAGTAGATCGTGTCACGCCACCCCACGCGGCGCTGCGACCTGCCGGGGACTATCCTCCTTGCGGATGACGGCCCGCCGATAAACAGCGTGTGCCGAGCGGGACAACCGAGAACCGGAGGCCACTCGTGACCACCGTCGCACCCAAGCCGGTCGTGACCCGGCCCTGGCCGGTCCGGGAGCCGGTCAAGGGGTCGGCCATCGCGCGGCTGCTGCGTACCACGGACGCGAAGCAGATCGGGATCATGTACATGGTCACCGCGTTCGTGTTCTTCATGGTCGGCGGCCTGATGGCCCTGATCATGCGGGCTGAGCTGGCCCGACCCGGGCTGCAGTTCCTGTCGCCCGAGCAGTACAACCAGCTCTTCACGATGCACGGCACGATCATGCTGCTGTTCTTCGCGACGCCGATCGTGTTCGCCTTCGCGAACTACATCGTGCCGATCCAGATCGGCGCGCCCGACGTTTCCTTCCCCCGCCTGAACAGCTTCGCCTACTGGCTGTACCTGTTCGGCGGCACGATGGCGACCGCCGGTTTCATCACCCCGGGCGGCGCCGCCGACTTCGGCTGGTTCGCGTACGCGCCGCTGAGCAGCGTCGAGCACTCGCCCGGCGTCGGCGCCAACATGTGGATCATGGGTCTGGCCATCTCCGGCCTGGGCACCATCCTCGGCGCGGTGAACATGATCACCACGGTGCTCACCCTGCGTGCGCCCGGCATGACCATGTTCCGGATGCCGATCTTCACGTGGAACATCCTGGTCACCAGCCTCCTGGTGATCCTGGTCTTCCCGCTGCTGGCCGCCGCGCTGTTCGCGCTCGCTGCGGACCGCATCCTCGGCGCCCACGTGTACGACCCGGCGACCGGCGGGCCGATGCTCTGGCAGCACCTGTTCTGGTTCTTCGGGCACCCCGAGGTCTACATCGTGGCGCTGCCGTTCTTCGGCATCATCAGCGAGATCATCCCGGTCTTCTCCCGTAAGCCGATCTTCGGCTACAAGGGCCTGGTCGCCGCGACCGTCGCGATCGCGGCGCTCTCGATGAGCGTCTGGGCGCACCACATGTTCGCCACCGGCCAGGTGCTGCTGCCGTTCTTCAGCTTCCTGAGCTACCTGATCGCGGTGCCGACCGGCATGAAGTTCTTCAACTGGATCGGCACCATGTGGCGGGGCCAGATCAGCTTCGAGACGCCGATGCTGTGGGCGGTCGGCTTCCTGGTCACCTTCCTCTTCGGCGGTCTCACCGGTGTGCTGCTGGCCAGCCCGCCGCTCGACTTCCACGTGTCGGACTCGTACTTCGTGGTGGCGCACTTCCACTACGTGCTCTTCGGCACCATCGTGTTCGCCGTCTTCGCCGGCATCTACTTCTGGTTCCCGAAGATGTTCGGCCGGATGCTCGACGAGCGCCTGGGCAAGGTGCACTTCTGGCTCACCATGATCGGCTTCCACACCACCTTCCTGGTGCAGCACTGGCTCGGCGCCGAGGGCATGCCCCGCCGGTACGCCGACTACCTGCCCGGCGACGGTTTCACCACGCTGAACACGATCTCCACGGTCGGCGCGTTCATCACCGGTATCTCCACGCTGCCGTTCATCTACAACTGCTGGAAGTCGTACAAGACCGGTCCAGTGGTCGAGGTGAACGACCCCTGGGGTCACGGCAACTCGCTGGAGTGGGCGACCAGCAGCCCGCCGCCGCTGCGCAACTTCGACCGGATGCCCCGGATCCGCTCCGAGCGGCCGGCGTTCGACGCGAAGTTCCCGGAGCTGGCCGCCGGTCAGAGCCTGGCCGGCCCGCCGGAGGGTGGCTCCAAGCCGCTCACCAGCGAGTCGGATGGCGGTGCTCGCTACAGCGAGGACATCGCCAGCGACATCGACCGGCACTGACGCTCAACCCGCTCGACCGTACGAAGGGCGCCGCCCCCGGGGGACCACCGGGAGCGGCGCCCTTCGCCATGTCCCGCCCTGGCTGGCCCAGCCCCGGTCCGACCCGGCTCCGACGGTCCGCCCTACCGTGCTGCGCGCTCGGCGCTGATGGCCCCGCTCGGCGATGGCCTGCTCTGGCCGGGCTCAACCCCCGCCGTTCTACTCCCCGCCCTCCTTTGCGCGGCCGGCGTCGCACCGCTCGGCCGGCTTCCGGAGGCGACCGTACTGACGAGCGATATACCTGTGAGACATATTTATGCCTCACAGGTATATCCGTGTGTGTATGCATGCCGTCAACCGACGTCCGAGGGGTCCTGCCACCGGCACCATCGCCCGCCGCGACTGGCCGTCGCCCGAGGTAGCCAGCGGCAGTCAGCGGGCGGCGGGGGCGAGATCGGCCTCGACCGGCGGCGGGGTGGCCGCGTCGGCGTGGCGACGGCGGCGCAGCTCGCCGGGGAGCACGATCAGGGTGACCAGCGCGCCGAGCGCTCCGGTCACCACGAAGCCCCAGAGCGGCGCGCTGCCGTCGATCACCGCGCCGGCGAGCGGTGCGCCGACCGCGATGCCGACGGTGACCGCCGAACCGTGCAGGCCCATCGCCTCGCCGCGTACCTCGGCCGGGGCCAGACGGCTGACGGCGTCGGAGGAGGCCGCGATGGTCGGCGCGCACAGCGCGCCGGCCGGGATCAGCGCCAGGCAGAGCAGCCACCAGTGCGCGCCGCCCAACCCGACCGGGATGGTGCAGAGCGCGAGTGCGGCGGTGAGGGCCAGCGGGGAGAGCGAGCGGTGTACCGCCCCGTAGGCGAAGCCGCCGGCCAGGGAGGCGATCGCCCAGCCAGCCAGCACGACGCCGGTCCAGCCGACCTCGCCGCTGGCCCGCAGGACGGCGACCACCGCGACGTCGGTGCCGCCGAGCACCAGGGTGGCGGCGGCGCTGAGCGCCAGCACGGCGAGCAGTCGGGGCGTCAGCCACTCCCGCCGAGGCACCTGGCGCCGTGGGCCGGCGGGTTCGGCGGCGCCGCGGATCGGCGGGTTCACCAGCCACAGGGCGATCCCGGCGGCGACGATGCCGCCGCCGACGAGGTACATGGTGGTCTGCGCCGAGATCGCGGTGACCAGGGCCACCGCCAGCGCCGGGCCGATCATGAAGGACAGCTCGACGGACATGGAGTCCAACGCGTACGCCGGCCGTCGTTGATCTTCCGGGACCAGCGCGGCGATCGACTGGCGGACCACCGAGAAGATGGGCAGAGCCAAGGAGCCGGCCACGAAGGCGGCCGGCAGCAGCACGGGGTACGGCAGCGTGGGCGCGGTGGACCAGAAGATCGCCTCGGCGATGGCGGTGAGCACCAGAACCGGACGCAGACCACGCCGGTCGACCAGTCGGCCGAGCAGCGGCCCACCGATCGCCGCGCCCACGGTGATGGCGGCGCCCACCAGGCCGGCCGCGCCGTAGCCCCGGTCGAGGTCGAGCACGACGTGGAAGGTCAGCGTGACCCCGGTCGCCGTGAGCGGGATGCGGGCGAGGACGGCGACCAGCAGCAGCGACCGCAGGCCGGGCAGGGCGAGAGCTGCGCGGTAAGGCTTCATGTTCACGTTGGTCCGTACCTCCGGCGACATCCTCGACGGAGGGTGGACCATTGGCCAATAAATTACCGCCTCATGCGGCCCTGATCACAGGCTCGCCGTGCAGGATCACGCCGGCGCCGTCCATCGCCCGCAGCGCCACGTCGGTCGTCTCCGGAGCGACCGCGGCGGTCAACTCCAGCAGGACGGTGGTGGCGAAGCCCTCCCGGGCGGCGTCGAGCGCGGTGGCGCGGACGCAGTGGTCGGTGGCGATGCCGACCACGTCGACCCGGTCCACGTCGTGCCGACGCAGCCAGTCGGCCAGGCACTCGCCGTCGTCGGCGTGCCCCTCGAATCCGGAGTACGCCGCCGCGTGCTCGCCCTTGTGAAAGATCGCCTCGACCCGACCGGTCTCCAGTTCGGGGTGGAACTCGGAGCCGCTGGTGCCGACCACGCAGTGCCGGGGCCACGACTCGACGAAGTCCGGCGGATCGCCGAAGTGCGCGCCCGGGTCGATGTGATAGTCCTTCGTCGCGACCACGTGCCGCCACCGGTCCGGCTCGGCGGCGAGCAGCCGGGAGATCCCGGCGGCCACCCCGGCGCCACCCGGGACGGCCAGCGAGCCGCCCTCACAGAAGTCGTTCTGCACGTCCACGATGATCAGCGCGTCGGCCATCGGGGGTCCCTTCGAGGTCGGATCGGCGGGCTCAGGCGGCGGGTACGACAGTGACCGGCACGGCCGGGTCGCCGGCCGAGAGCTTCAGCCCTTCCCACGGGATGGAGATGAGGCACTCGCGCAGGTGCTCCCGGGACTCGTCGAGGGTGGGCAGACCCACGGGTTCGCCGTCGATCACGTACGAGCGCTGGAGCATCCGGTCGTTGGCCTGCCGGTCGGGCACACCCTGGGGGACGATGATCTCCTCCGTGGCGGTGCCGGTCGGCTTGTGCCGGCGGACCGCGACCTTGCGCCCACCGATGGTCGCCTTGTGCTCGGAGCGCTTCACCACCGGGCGGCCCTCGACCTCGACGAGCTTGTAGACCAGCCCCGCCGTGGGCGCCCCGGAGCCGGTGACCACTGCCGTTCCCGCGCCGTACATGTCGACCGGCTCGGCGGCCAGCGCCGCGATCGAGTACTCGTCCAGGTCGCCCGAGACAATGATCTTCGTCTCGGTGGCGCCCAGTGAGTCCAGCAGTTCCCGGGACTGCTGCGCGATCACCGCGAGGTCACCCGAGTCGATCCGGATCGCCCGCAGCTCCGGCCCGGCCACCGCGATCGCGTTGCGGATGCCCTGGCTGATGTCGTACGTGTCGACCAGCAGCGTGGTGTCCTTGCCCAGCGTGGCCACCTGCGAGGCGAACGCGGCCCGCTCGTCGTCGTGCAGCAGGGTGAACGCGTGTGCCGCCGTGCCCGCCGTCGGGATGCCGTAGCGCTCGCCGGCGGCGAGGTTGGAGGTGAACCGGAAACCGGCCAGGTACGCGGCCCGCGCCGCCGCCACCGCCGCCTCCTCGTGTGCCCGGCGCGATCCCATCTCGATCAGCGCCCGGCCCCGGGCGGCGGTGACCATCCGCGCCGCGGCGGCCGCCACCGCGCAGTCGTGGTTGAGCACGGAGAGCGCCAGCGTCTCCAGCACCACGCACTCGGCGAAGCCGCCGGAGACGGTCAGGATCGGCGAACCGGGGAAGAACAGCTCACCCTCGGCGTACCCGTCGATGTCGCCGGTGAAGCGGTAGTCGGTGAGCCAGGCCGCCGCCGCCTCGTCGACCACTCCGGTGCGGCGCAGGAAATCGACCTCCGCCGGGTCGAATCGGAAGTCGCGGATCAGCTCGATCAGCCGCGCGGTGCCGGCGACCACGCCGTAGCGCCGGCCGCTGGGCAGCCGACGGCTGAACACCTCGAAGACACAGCGGCGGTCGGCGGTGCCGTCCTTGAGTGCCGCACTGACCATGGTCAGCTCGTAGTGGTCGGTCAGCAGCGCGGGGCGGAGGGTGCTCACCGCCCCAGCCTAAGGTTCAGCCCGCGCCGCCGCCCTCGTGGCCCGGGATCGACCGCAGCGCGGCCCACAGCTCCGACCGGCCGGTCACGCCGAGCTTGGTGTAGATCCGCTGCAGGTGGTTCTCCACGGTGCGGGCGGAGAGGTAGAGCCGCTCGGCGATGGCCTTGCTGGTCGCACCGTGCGCGGCGAGGCGGGCCACCTGCCACTCGCGTTCGGTAAGCACCGGCGCCCCGGCCCGCAGCGCCGGCGTGCGGATCAGGTCGCAGCGGCTGAGCAGCCCCGCCAGACGCTCGCGGGCCTCGCCGGCCGCCACCGAGTGTTGCTGGCGCAGCCGGTGCAGAGCCTGTGCGGTGGCCTCGGCGGCGTACACCGTCAGCTCCAGCGCGGCGTAGTCGTCGGCGACCGCGAGCAGATCCGCGGCGGAGTCGGTCACCGCGGCCCGGGCGTGCCGGGCCAGCAGCGGTGGGAGCACGCCGTCCACCTGCTCGGACAGCTCGGCGAGGCGCTGCGCCACGGTGCGCCGCCCACCGTCGGAGCAGGTGGGCCCGACGGGCGCGCCGGCCTGCTCCAACCGGACCAGGTCGTGCAGAACGTGCACCTCGTGCCCGGCGAAACCGTCCGCGCGCAGCCGGTCGGCCAGGTCGTTGAGCTGCTTCACGGCGCCCGGCAGGTCACCCGACGCGGCGAGCACCGCACCCCGGGCCTGCTCCAGCCACGGGTAGAGCACCGCCATGCCCGGCGCGTGGGTGCGGTCGGCCTCGGCCATCGCCTCGGCGGCCTGCGCCGCGTCGCCGCGCAGCGCCGCCGCCTGGGCCCGCTCGGCCTGGGCCAGACCGGCGTAGACCCGGCTGGTCGCCAGCACCGCGCAGGCGCCCAACGACGTCCGCATCGCCGAGTCGCTCTGCCCGCGCAGCCGCGCGGCGTACGCCTGGAGAATGGCCAGGTATCCGGTGCCGAGCCGGAAGTCACCGGCACCGGCCAGGTCGGCGAACTCGTCGGCCACGATCGCGTCGATCCCGACGAGGTCGCCGGTGAGCATGAGCCGGGTGCCGCGGGCCAGCTCCAGGGCCAGTTGCAGGTACGGCATGTCGGTGCGCCAGCTGGCCGCGGCGGAGTGCACCTGCGCGATGGCCGCGCCGCTGCGCGACAGCTGACCCTGGGCGGCCTGGACGTACGCGATGGTGCTGCGGGCCAGTTCACGGGCGGCGATGCCGGCGGCGGGCCGATCGAGCACGGTCTGGCTGAGCCGTACGGCGGTGACCGTGTCGAGCCGGTGCAGCCGCATGATCGCCTCGAAGGCGTGCACCCGGGCGCGGTCGGCCGAGTCGCCGAGCTCCTCGACCCGGCTCGCGATCTCCTCCACCGTGGACTCCTGACTGAGCCCCCAGTAGCTGACCATGCCGCGGACGGTCAGCCACCGGCAGAGCCGCCGCTCGTCCCCGGCCTTTGGAGTCACCGCGTCGAGAACGGTGATCGCCTCGTCCGGTCGGTCGGCGAACATCAGAATCGTGGCCAGCAGCTCCGCCGCGTCCGAGCCGCCGTCGGCGTTCAGCGCGGCCCGGGCCAGCCGGGTCGCCAGCGGTACGTCGTAGCGGGTGAACGCCTGCATCGCGGCGTCCACGAGCAGGGCGGCGTCCTGTGCGGTGCCCGAGTCGAGCCGCCAGACCGCCACCCGCAGCAGGTCGTCGCGGCGGCGCTTGCCGACCTGTTCCAGCAGCTCGGCGAGGTGCGCCTGGAGGCGTCGGGTGCGGCTGACCGGGCACCGGCGACGCATCACCTCGCCGTAGAGCGGGTGGGCCAGGCGTACGTTGGTCCGCCGGTCGTGCTGGACGACGGTGATCAGGCCGCGTTCCTCGGCGTACTCCACATCGGACTGCTCGGCGGCCTGGTTGAGCAGGTGAAGGCCGAGTGGCTCGCCGAAGGCGACCAGCTCGACGACCGTGCGAACGCCGTCGGTGAGCTGCCCGACGCGGGTGTCGATCAGCTCGGTGAGGCTGGGTGCCAGCTCCAGCCGCCCGGTCCACTTCCAGATCCCGTAGGTGCGCTTCAACTCCTCGCTGCCGCTGGCGGCGTGCACCAGCTCGCGCAGCAGCAGCGGGTTGCCGGCCGACAGCCGGCCGAGCCGGTCGGCGGAGCCGGCGTCGACCGGGCCGCCCAGGATCGCCGCCAGCAGGCCGGCGGTCTCCGACGGTGGCATGGGGGTCAGCTCGACGTGCTCGACCAGGTCGTCGGTCCAGAGTGCGCGGATCGGCAGCGGGATCTGTTCGCCGTCGCGCAGGGTGCCCACGACTGTGGCGTTGTCGGCGCGGGCGACCAGATGCACCAGCGCCGCGGAGGGTGGGTCGAGCAGGTGCGCGTCGTCGATGGCGAGCACGATCCGGCGGCCGGCGGCCTGCTGTTGCAGAACGCCCAGCGCCCAGCGGAGTATGCCGGCGGGGGAGAGGCCCTGGGGCTGCTCCGCCGGGAGGACCTGCACCAGCCCGCCGAAGGGCAGCGCCGCCGTGGTGGCGCTGGCCGCGATGGACCAGATCGCGTACCGGTCGGTGGGCAGGGTGTTGACGCCCTCGCGTAGCAGCCGGCTCTTGCCGATGCCCGCGCTGCCGCTGAAGAAGAGCCCTCGGCCGGCCTCGCCGGTCACCGCCGCCAGCAGGCGGTTGAGCTCATCGGTTCGGCCGACGAACTTCCATCGACTCATCCGCGCAGCATATCCATCGAATTCCGTCCGCGCCCGCACCGTCACGCACCGAAGTTGAGTAGTCGCACAATTACCGGTGAGTATCCGAACTGTTCCGCCTGGTCGGCCGGCCGAACGTACTCTTCCGGCATCCGGGTAGTGTCACCGGAATTCCACGCGACCGGCGCGCCGGTCGCCTGCCCCGGGAGGCCACCCGATGCAGCAGGGCCCTCTCCCTTCGCTCGACTCGCCCGGCGACATGGCCAGCTCAGCCGACCTGCCGAGCTGCAGCCCGCTGCCCACCGACCTCGGCGTGCCCCGTCCCCGGGCGGACGAGCCGCTCGGCGTGGTCGCCGTCGGCCCGGCCGGCGCCGACCGGCGTGCGGTCCTCGCCAGCCTCGTCGGGCTCGACCCGGTGATGCTCACCGTGCCGGCGGGCAGTTGGCTGCTGGTCCGGCACGCCCAGGTGCCCACGCGGGCGGCATTCGTCCCCGGCTACCGCCAGCCGCACTCGTACGGCGCGGACCGGGACGCCGCCGGCCCGGCGTTGGCCCGCCCACCCCGGCGGGTCGAGCTGAGCGTGCCCGAGCCCCTGCTGCGCCACTTCACCCTGGTCGACACACCGGACACGGGCGCGCTCGGCGTGGCCGGCGTCCGGGTGCTGCGCGAGGCCGTCGGCCGGGCCGGCGCGCTGCTCTTCGTGATCGCGGCCGACCAGGCGTTCACGGCCCAGGAGCTGAATCTGCTCGCCGACGTGGCCGCTGCCCCGGTGGAGGTCGTCTTCGCGGTCACCCCGGGTGCGGCCGGTTGGGCGCCGCCGGCCGACGGCGGGGTGCTGACGGAGGACGCGGGGGCGTCCGTCTCGCCGCCCGACGGCCGGCCGGATGAGGTGGACCCGGTGGCGGTGATCGTCGAGGCGCACCGGGCGGCGCTGCTGGCCGCGGTCCCCTCCCTGGCCGGCGCGCGGTGGTTCCCGGTCGACGGCGCCGATTCCGCCGCCGACCTGCGCCGGGCGCTGGTGGGCTGGTCGGCGAACGAGGGGTTGCAGCGGGCCAGCGCCGATCCGCCCGTGCTGCCGGGGCAGCACGACCGGGTGGCGGTGTCCGCCGACCCGGGGGACTGGTCCGAGCGGCTCGACCGACAGGTCCGGTCCTGCTCCCAGCGGATCCGCCAGCACCTGGCACTGGAGTTGGCGAACGTCCATCTCCGGGCCGTCCAGGAGATCGTCTTCGGGGTCGGCTGCGCCGGCCTGCCGGACCTGCTCGACCGGGAGATGGCGGCGTTGTCGCTGCTGGCCACCGCGCAGTGCGACCACGCGGTGCGGGGCATCGTGGCCGACACCGCCGCCCAGGTGCTCGGCGCGACACCGACCGAGGGCGTCCGCCGCCGGATCGCCACCGCCGTCCAGTACGGCCTGGCCGACCACCGCTCCGGGCGCGACCTGGACCGGGTCCTGCTGATCACGAGTACGGCGGGTGTGGCCGGGCTGACCGGCGCGGAGGCGATCGACGCGCTCGCCGGCTATCCGACGGCGACCCGTGACGAGGTGCTTCCGCCGGTCGCGGTGGCGCTCTCCGGCGGGTGCTGGCAGCAGTGGCGTACCCCGGGCAACGATGACCACAGCGCCGCGCGCGCCTGGTCCCAGCGGGCGTTGCGGGAGGTCGAGTTGGAGCTTTCCCGGGAGATCTCCCGACGGTTCGAGGTGATCCGCCTCTCGCTGGGCGTGGTGCTCTCCGATGCAGTCGACCACGGCATCCTGCTCGCCTGACGGCGTGGCCATCTCCCGGCTCGGGCCCGCCCCGCGCCTCGCGTCCGACGGGGTGCGGGCCGGCTCCGGGGTGGCCACGGCGGGTGATCCTGGTTCGCCCGGCGTTCCGGTTCCTCGGTTCCGGGAAACCGGTGGCACGATGGGGGGCATGGCGGCTCCACAGGTTGCACCGGTCGAGACGCCGGCCACTGACGAGGTGCCGGCGCCCGACCGGCAATGGGTGACGATCGTGTGGGACGACCCGGTCAACCTGATGACGTACGTGACCTGGGTCTTCCAGAAGCTGTTCGGCTACAGCCGGGAGAGGGCGGAGCAGCTCATGCTGGACGTGCACCACAAGGGCCGCGCCGTGGTCTCCACGGGCGCCCGGGAGCGGATGGAGCACGACGCGTCGCAGTTGCACGCGTACGGGCTGTGGGCGACGGTGGACCGCTCGTGAGCATGTTCCGGCGGCAGGCCGGCCGCTATGTCGCCACCTTCGCCGTGGACGAAGTGCGGGTGCTGCGGAAGGTCGCCTCCGAGGTGGTCGGTCTGCTCACCGACGGTTTCGACCACACCGACCCGGTCGTGGGCCGGCTGTTCCCGGCGGTCTACCCGAAGGATGCGAGCGGCACCGCCGAGTTCCGCCGCTACACCGAGGGTGATCTGAAGACTGCCAAGATCGACCAGGCCGGGGCCATTCTGGCCGCGCTGCCCGACGAGGCCGGCGGCGAGGTGCGGTTGGACGCCGAGGCGGCCGAGGCGTGGCTGCGGGCGCTCAACGACGCGCGGCTGGCGATGGGCGTCCGGCTGGAGATCAAGGACGGCACTGACCTGGGTGAGGAGTTGGACGACGCGGTGACCGAGGATCCCGGCTCCAGCCGGGTGTTCCAACTGTCGGTCTACGCGTACCTCGGGTATCTACAGGAGTCGCTGCTCAACGCCTTGATCGACGAGGCGTGACCGGCACCACTTCAGGGCCTGCCCGGTAGGCGTTAGGCTGGTGCACGTGCTGAGCATCGACCGGTCGATCATCGACGCGATCGTCGCCCACGCGCGCCGGGACCACCCCGACGAGGCGTGCGGCGTCGTCGCCGGTGCCGTCGGCAGCGACACCCCGACCCGGCACATCCCGATGGACAATGCCGCCCGGTCGATGACCTTCTACGAGTTCGACTCGATGGAGCATCTGCGGGTGTGGCGGGAGATGGACGACCGGGACGAGGAGCCCGTGGTCATCTACCACTCGCACACCGCCACCGAGGCGTACCCGTCCCGGACGGATGTCTCCTTCGCCGGCGAGCCGGGCGCGCACTACCTGCTCGTCTCGACCCGTGAGCCCGACTCGGAGGAGATCCGGTCGTTCCGGATCGTCGACGGCGTGGTGACCGAGGAGCCGGTCCAGATCGTGGAGGCCGGGGTCGACCCGCACGCCGTGCAGTCCTACATGTTCGGGCAGAGCCCGGCGACGGTCGACTACGAGTGTTCCGGCCGCTGACCCGTCAGCGTTCGCACCCGTTCCGTCCCGTCACCGTTGGCACACCCGTTTGAGGAGCACGACATCATGGCCATCGAGGTTCGCATCCCCACCATCCTGCGCAGTTACACCGGCGGCGCCAAGGTCGTCGAGGGCGCCGGCGACACCCTGGGCGACCTGCTCACCGACCTGGACTCCCGGCACGCCGGGCTGCGTGGCCGCCTGGTCACCGAGGCCGGCGTGCTGCACCGTTTCGTGAACGTCTACGTCAACGACGAGGACGTCCGCTTCCTCGGTGCGCTCGACGCGAAGCTCTCCGACGGCGACAGCGTCACCATCCTGCCGGCCGTGGCCGGCGGCGCGTTCGGCTTCGCCGCGGCCGCGGCGATCAGCTCGCACAGCGCCGCGGCAGCGGCGATCAGCTCGCACACCGCGGCGATCAGCTCGCACCGCGCGGCGACCGCCGTCGCCGCGCGCTGAGGGCGGCCGCCATGGCGCGGTACGACAGCCTGCTCGACGCCTGTGGGGGCACGCCGCTCGTTGGTCTGCCCCGGCTCTCGCCGACGGTGCCCGACGGCGCGCCGCCGGTGCGGCTCTGGGCGAAGCTGGAGGACCGGAACCCGACGGGCAGCATCAAGGACCGCGCGGCGCTGTTCATGGTCCGCGCGGCGGAGGAGGCCGGCCGACTCCGGGCGGGTGACACCATCCTGGAGCCGACCAGCGGCAACACCGGCATCTCGCTGGCGATGGTGGCCAAGCTGCGCGGGTACCGGCTGGTCTGCGTGATGCCCGAGAACGTCTCCACCGAGCGGGTCCAGCTGCTCCGCATGTACGGGGCGGAGATCATCTTCTCGGAGGCGGCGGGCGGGTCCAACCAGGCCGTCGCGACGGCCAAGCAGATCGCCGCCGAGCACCCGGACTGGGTGATGCTCTACCAGTACGGCAACGAGGCCAACGCGCGGGCGCACTACGAGACGACCGGTCCGGAGCTGCTGCACGACCTGCCCACCATCACGCACTTCGTGGCCGGGTTGGGCACCACCGGCACCCTGATGGGCACCGGGCGCTACCTGCGCGAGAAGGTCGAGGGCATCCAGGTCGTGGCGGCCGAGCCGCGCTACGGCGAGCTGGTCTACGGCCTGCGCAACATCGACGAGGGGTACGTGCCGGAGCTGTACGACGCCTCGGTGCTGTCGCGGCGCTTCTCGGTCGGCACCCGGGACGCGGTGCTGCGGACCCGTCAGCTCGTCGAGGTGGAGGGCATCTTCGCCGGCTTCTCCACAGGCGCGATCCTGCACGCCGCGCTCGCGGTGGCGCACGAGGCGGTCCGCGACGGCCGGCGGGCCGATGTGGCGTTCGTGGTCTGCGACGGCGGCTGGAAGTATCTGTCCACCGGCGCGTACGGCGGCACCCTCGCGGATGCCGAGGACGCGCTGGAGGGTCAGCTCTGGGCCTGACCGCAGGGGTCTTGCGCGAACGGGCCATCGGCGTACGCGTCGGTGGCCCGTTCGTCGCCCGCGCCGCTGTGAGCGGGTGTCACGTTCGTGACAACTTCCAACGGATGATTCTTGTCCTCGGGCACCCCAGCGTAGGCTGCGCAGCGTGGCGTACGCGTCGGTAGAGATCATGGCCGGGACGACCGCCGGCATAGATACTACTGACAGTGACAGTGAGACGACCCGATGCGACTGACTGTCCTGGGGTGTGCCGGTAGCTTTCCCGGCCCCGAGTCGCCGTGCTCCGCCTATCTCGTCGAGGCGGACGGCTTCCGCCTCCTGGTCGACTTCGGCTCGGGGTCGCTGTCCAGCCTCCAGCGCTACGTAGGGCTGCACGCCCCCGACGCGATCCTGCTGACCCACCTGCACTGTGACCACATCCTCGACGCCGTGTCGTACGTGGTGGTCCGCCGGTACGCCCCGGACGGCCCGTACCCGCCGTTGCCGGTGTACGCGCCCTCGGGCGCACCGGACCGGCTCAGCGCCGCGTACGGCGACGACGGCACGGTGGAGGACGTCTACCAGTTCTACGCCTTGCAGCCGGGCACCTTCCCGATCGGGCCGTTCACCGTCACCGTCGACCGGGTCAACCATCCCGTCGAGACGTACGGCGTGCGGTTGGAGCACGGCGGTCGGTCGCTGTGCTACTCGTCGGACACCGCGCCCTGCGACGCGTTGCTGCGCCTGGCGCAGAATGCCGACGTGTTCCTGTGTGAGGCCAGCTACCTCGACGGCGTGGACAATCCTCCGGACCTGCACCTGACCGGCCGGGAGGCGGGCGAGACGGCGACCAAGGCGGTGGTGGGCCGGCTGCTGCTCACCCACCTGGTCGCGGCGTGGGGCAGCGAGGCGCACACGTTGGAGTCGGCTGCCGCCGCGTACACCGGGCCGCTCGAGGTGGTCCGGGCCGGCGCCAGCTACGACATCTGACCGCCGGAGGCGGCGCGGCGGCGGGCCGCCCGCGCTCGGGCCCAGGAGTTCGGCTGGCCGGCGGCGGTCGCCGGATTCCTGCGGGTGCACGACGCGGAGGCTGCTCGGGACACCCCGGGGGAGGCGGATCGCCGCACCGCATAGGGTGCAGGGCATGGCGCGACCTGACGGGCGAGGGCCCTCTCAACTCCGACCGGTGACCCTGACCCGGGGCTGGAGCACCCATCCGGAGGGCTCGGTGCTCGTCGAGTTCGGCGGCACCCGGGTGCTCTGCACGGCGAGCGTCACCGAGGGCGTGCCCCGCTGGCGCAAGGGCTCCGGGCTCGGCTGGGTGACCGCCGAGTACGCGATGCTGCCCCGGGCCACCAACACCCGCTCGGACCGGGAGAGCGTCAAGGGCCGCGTCGGTGGCCGTACCCACGAGATCTCCCGCCTGATCGGGCGCAGCCTGCGCGCGAGCATCGACCTCAAGGCGCTCGGCGAGAACTCGATCGTGCTCGACTGCGACGTGCTCCAGGCCGACGGCGGCACGCGCACGGCTGCGATCACCGGCGCGTACGTGGCGCTGCACGACGCGGTGGGCTGGCTGGCCGCCCGCAAGGCGTTGGCCGGCAAGCCGGAGAAGGTGATGCACCGGTCGGTGGCGGCGGTCAGCGTCGGGATCATCGCCGGCGAGGCGCGACTGGACCTCTGCTACGAGGAGGACGTGGCCGCCGAGGTGGACATGAACGTGGTGTGCACCGGCGCGGGCGACTTCGTCGAGGTGCAGGGCACCGGCGAGGCGGGCGTGTTCGCCCGCGACCAGCTCGACAGCCTGCTCGACCTGGCCGTGGCCGGGTGCGCGGATCTGGCCGAAGCCCAGCGGAAGGCACTGGCATGAACAAGGTCCTGCTGGCCACCCGTAACCGTAAGAAGCTGGTGGAGCTTCAGCGGATCCTGGACGGCGCGCTCGGCGCGCACCGGATCGCCCTGCTCGGCCTCGACGACGTCGACGAGTACCCGGAGCTGCCGGAGACCGGCCTCACCTTCGGCGAGAACGCGCTGATCAAGGCGCGGGAGGGCTGCCGGCGTACGGGGCTGCCGACGATCGCCGACGACTCCGGGCTCGCCGTGGACGCGCTGAACGGGATGCCGGGCGTGTTCAGCGCCCGCTGGTCCGGTCGGCACGGCGACGACGGGGCCAACCTCCGCCTGGTGCTCGACCAGATCGCCGACGTGCCGGACGAGCACCGGGCCGCGTCCTTCGTCTGCACTGTGGCGCTGGTACTGCCCGGCGGCAAGGAGCACCTGGTCGACGGCCGGCAGTCCGGTCGGGTGCTGCGCGCGCCGCGCGGCGACGGCGGGTTCGGCTACGACCCGATCTTCCTCGGCGACGGGCAGGACCGGACCAACGCCGAGCTGACCCCGCAGGAGAAGGACGCGGTCAGCCACCGGGGCAAGGCGCTGCGGGAGCTGGCCAAGCTCGTCGCGAAGGTGCTGCCGCCCGCCGCCTGACGGTCGCGGAGGTGCTGCCGCCCGCCGCCTGACCCGCGGCGGACGACAGCGACCCGCGAAGGTCAGCCCAGTGGGCCGACCTCCCGTTCGATGGCGGCGCGCAGCTCCGGCCCGGCCAGCACCGCGCGGGCGGCCTCCAGCACCGGGGCGAGGAACACGTCCGGGCCGGGTTCGCCAGCCGCCGTGCCCAGGGCGACCACGGCGGCCCGGCCGGCCGGCGACGGCACCAGCGGCGCGCGCAGTTGCAACCCGCGTACGCCGGCCAGCAACTCGACCGCGAGCAGGCTGGTGAGGTTGTCCAACACGGTCCGCAGCTTCTTGGCCGCCGCCCAGCCCATCGAGACGTGGTCCTCCTGCATGCCGCTGGTGGGCAGCGAGTCCACCGAGGCGGGGGCGGCGAGCCGACGGTTCTCCGCGACGATCCCGGCCGCCGTGTACTGGGCGATCATCAGGCCGGAGTTGACCCCGGCGTCGGGAGAGAGGAACGCGGGCAGCTCCCGGGAGCGGGTGACGTCCAGCAGCCGGTCCACCCGCCGCTCGGCGATCGCGCCCACCTCGGCGGCGGCGATGGCGAGGAAGTCGGCGGCGAAGCCCAGCGGCGCGCCATGGAAGTTTCCGGTGGACTCGACCCGGCCGTCGGGCAGCACCACCGGGTTGTCCACTACCGACACCAGTTCCCGGGCCGCGACCGTGCGGACGAAGTCCAGGGTGTCCCGGGCCGCGCCGGCCACCTGCGGCGCGCAGCGCATCGAGTACGCGTCCTGCACGGCGTGCGCCAGGTCGTCGCGGTGCGAGTCCATGACCCGGGAGTCCTGCAACAGCCGGTGGATGTTCGCCGCCGACGCCGCCTGGCCGGGATGCGGACGGATGGCGTGCAGCTCGGGCAGGAACGGCCGCTCCGAGCCGAGCATCGCCTCGATGGCCAGCGCGGCGGTCACGTCCGCCATGGCGAACAGGTGCGCCGCGTCGTGGATGGCCAGCAGCAGCATGCCGAGCATGCCGTCGGTGCCGTTGATCAGCGCCAGCCCCTCCTTGGCGGCCAGCTCGATCGGCTTGAGCCCGGCGGCGGTCAACGCCTCGGCGGCGTCCTGCCGCTCGCCGGCCGGGCCGAGCACCCAGCCCTCACCGAGCAGCACCAACGCGCAGTGCGCCAACGGCGCGAGGTCGCCGGAGGCGCCCAGCGAACCATGCTCCGGCACCCACGGGGTGATGTCGTGGTTGAGCAGGTCGACGAGCGCCTCGGCGACCTGCGGGCGGACCCCGGAGCGGCCCAGGGCGAGCGAGCGTACCCGCAGCAGCATCATGGCCCGGACCACCTCGCGCGGCATCGGGGCGCCCACCCCGGCGGCGTGCGAGCGAATCAGCGCGTGTTGCAGCTCGGCCCGCCGCTCCGGCGCGACGAACGTGTTGGCGAGCGCGCCGAACCCGGTCGACACGCCGTACACGGGCCGCCCGGCGGCCTCGATGCCGTCCACGATCGCGCGGCTGGTCGCCATCGCGTCGCGGGTGGCCGGGTCGAGGGTCACCGTCGCGGTGCCGCGCGCCACCGCGAGGACGTCGTCGGCGGTGATACCGGTGGGTTGAATGATCACGGTCGTCACTGTGGAACTCCGTTGCGTATTACCTGGTGGATCAGGGGGACACCGGGCCGGTAGGCCAGGTGCAGGTACGACGGCGCGTCCAGGACGACCAGGTCGGCCCGTGCGCCGGGGGTGAGCACGCCGACGTCGTCGCGGCGCAGGGCCCGTGCGCCGCCGGCGGTCGCCGCCCACAGCGCCTCCGCCGGGGTCATCCGCATCTCCCGGACGGCGAGTGCGATGCAGAACGGCATCGACGAGGTGTACGACGAGCCGGGGTTGCAGTCCGTCGCCAGGGCCACGGTGACCCCGGCGTCGAGCAGCCGGCGGGCGTCCGGGTACGGCGAGCGGGTGGAGAATTCGGCGCCGGGCAGCAGGGTGGCGACAGTGCGGGTGCCCGACCCGTCGCTGTGGGCCGTGCCGGCGAGCGCGTCGATGTCGGCGTCGGACAGGTGGGTGCAGTGGTCCACGCTTGCCGCGTCCAGCTCCACGCCGAGCCGCACACCCGGGCCGGGGCCGAGCTGGTTGGCGTGCAGCCGTACGCCCAGCCCGGCGGCCTGCCCGCAGGCGAGGATGGCGCGGGCGTGGTCCACGTCGAAGGCACCCCGCTCGCAGAAGACGTCGATCCACTTCGCGTGCGGCGCGGCGGCGGCCAGCATCGGCCCGCAGACCAGTCCGACGTAGTCGTCGGGGCGGTCGGCGTACTCGGCGGGCACCACGTGGGCACCCAGGAAGGTGGCGTCCTCGGTGAACTCGGCGGCGATCCGCAGCGAACGGGCCTCGTCGGCGACGGTCAGCCCGTACCCACTCTTGATCTCGATGGTCGTGGTGCCCTGGCGCAGCGCCTCCCCGCGCAGCCGGCGCACGGTGGCCCGCAGCTCGTCGTCGCTGGCGGCCCGGGTCGCGCCGACAGTGGTCCGGATGCCACCGCCGGTGTAGGGCTCGCCGGCCATCCGGGCGGCGAACTCGGCGGCCCGGTCCCCGGCGAAGACCAGGTGCGCGTGGCTGTCCACGAAGCCGGGCAGCACGGCGGCGCCAGCGGCGTCGATCCGCCGGTCGGCGGCCGGCGCGTACGCGGCCGGCCCGACCCAGGCCACCCGGCCCTCCTCGATCAGCACGGCCGCCTCGCGGCGGATGCCCAGCGGGCCCTCGCCGACGCCGTTGGTGACCAGCTCGCCGATGTTGTCGACCAGCAGGGCGCTCATGCGGCGCCTTCTTCCGTTCGGGACTGCGGGGCTCGCAAACCCGGCTCACTCCTCGCGCTCACTGTGGGATCACCGCCTCGATCGACGCCGACAGTTCGGCCGGCACGTCGACGCTCAGGTGCCGGCCCTCGGCCACCACCACGCGGCCGTCCACCACGACCTGGTCGACGTCGGCCGCCCCGGCTGCGAAGAACGTCCCCACCGGCGGCACCCCGGCGGTGCGGGCGCTGTCGAGTCGTACCGTGACCAGGTCGGCGCGGGCGCCCACGGCGATCCGCCCGGCGTCGGCCCAGCCCAGCGCCGCGTGCCCGGCGGCGGTCGCCATGGTCAGCAGGCCCGCCGGCGTGAAGTGGCCGCGGCGGCGGGTGCGCAGCCGCTCGTCCAGCTCCACCGCCCGGGCCTCCTCGAACAGGTCGATCACGGCGTGGCTGTCGCTGCCCAGGCTCAGCCGGATCCCCGCGTCGGCCATCCGCCGGGCCGGGCCGATGCCGTCGGCGAGGTCGCGTTCGGTGGTGGGGCAGAGGCACACCCCGGTCCGGCTGTCGGCGAGCAGCGTCAGGTCTCCGCTGGTCGGGTGGGTGGCGTGCACGGCGGTGGTCTCCGGCCCGAGCACGCCGTGCTGGGCGAGCAGCGCGGTGGGCGTATGCCCGTGCACGGCCCGGCACTCGTCGTTCTCGGCAGGCTGCTCGGAGAGGTGTACGTGCAGCGGTGCGCGCCGCTCCCGGGCCCAGTCGGCGACCGCGCGCAACTGCTCCGCCGGGACCGCCCGCACCGAGTGCACGGCCGCGCCCACCCGGGCGTGCGGGTCCGCCGGCTGGAACGCCGACACCCGCTGCGCCCAGCGGGCCGCGTCGCCGTCGCCGAAGCGCCGCTGCGGCCCCGCGAGCGGCCGGCCGTCCACTCCGGCGCTCAGGTAGCAGGCGTCCAGCAGGGTGAGCCGGATGCCGGCGTGCGCGGCGGCCTCGACCAGCGCCGCCCCCATCGCGTTCGGGTCGTCGTACGCGCCGCCGTCGGGTCGATGGTGCAGGTAGTGGAACTCGCCGACGCAGGTGATCCCCGCGAGGGCCATCTCGGCGTAGACGGCGCGGGCCAGCGCCAGGTAGGTGTCCGGGTCCAGCCGGTCCGCCACCGCGTACATCCGGTCCCGCCAGCTGAAGAAGTCGCCCCGGCCGCCGTGGGTACGCCCGCGCAGAGCCCGGTGGAAGGCGTGCGAGTGCACGTTCGCGAGGCCGGGCAGGGTCAGGCCGGGCAGCGGCACCGCGTCGGCGTACACGTCCACACCGGCGCTCGGCCGACCGGGCGCGGCCAACGCGGTCACACCGGTGATCACCCCTGCGTCCGTCTCGATGAGCACGTCGGGCGTGGGCTGGGCGAGATTGGGCAGCCAGGCGTACTCGGCGAGCCAGCGGGTCGGACTCAGCGGCATGTCAGCTCCTCCAGCACGCGGGCCAGCGCGCGCACCCCGGCGGCGCAGTCGTCGTCGGTCGCGGCCTCGGCGGGGGAGTGCGACACCCCGGTCGGGTTGCGCACGAAGAGCATCGCGGTGGGCAGGTGCGCGGCGAGCACCCCGGCGTCGTGCCCCGCGCCGGTCGGCAGCACCGGCGCGTCGAGCAGCGCGGCCAGGCGTCTGGCCAGCCCGCCGTCGAAGGCGACAAGCGGGGTCACCGACTCCTCGGTGACGGTCACCTCCGTACCGTCGCGGCGGGCCCGCTCGGTGAGCTTGCCCCGGACCGCGTCGACCAGCCCGGCCAGCGTCTCGGGGTCGGCGGCGCGGGCGTCCAGCCAGCCGGTCACCTTCGACGGAATGGCGTTGGTGGCGTTGGGCTCGACGGCGACCCGGCCCACGGTGGCGTGCGCGCCGCGCAGCCGGGCCTCCTTGTTGGCCGCCAGCACCGTGAACGCGTAGGTGAGCATCGGGTCGCGGCGGTCGGCCATCCGGGTCGTACCCGCGTGGTTGCCCTCGCCGACCACTTCGAAGCGCCAGCGGCCGTGCGGCCAGATCGCGCTGGCCACACCGACCGGAGCGTCCGTGTCGATCAGCGCGCGGCCCTGCTCGACGTGCAGTTCCACGAAGGCGCCGAACCGGCCCAGCAGCTCCGGTCGGGCGCCCGCCGGCCGGGCGCCGAGCGCGTCGGCCCAGCACACCCCGCCCGCGTCGCCCAGGCCGCCCGCGCGGTCGGCCGCCAGCGCGCCGGTGAGCAGCCGCGACCCCAGACAGGGTACGCCGAAACGGGCGCCTTCCTCCTCGACGAACGCGCCCAGCACCAGCGGTCGGACGGGGGTGACGCCGGCGGCGCGTAGCTCGTCCACGGCCAGGAACGCGCTGACGATGCCGAGCGGCCCGTCGTACGCCCCGCCGTGCGGCACCGAGTCGAAGTGGCTGCCGGTCAGCACCGCGTCGGAGCCCTCGGGGTCGCCCCAGTGGGCGAACAGGTTGCCGTTGCCGTCCTCGGTGACCGGCAGGCCCCGCCGCTGTGCCTGCGCACGGAACCAGGACCGCAGCTCCTGCTCCGGCTCGGTCAACGCGTAGCGCAGGTAGCCGCCGCTGCCGGCGTCCCGTCCGACCGGCGTGATCTCGTCCCACAACGCCCGGAACCGGCCGGGAAGGTGGTCCGTCACGAGTTGCCACCCTCGGCCATCGGCACCCGGACCCCGGTGCGCTCGGCGACTTCGCGGGCGCTGTCGTAGCCGGCGTCGACGTGCCGGATGACGCCCATCGCCGGGTCGTTGGTGAGCACCCGCTCGATCTTCTGCCCCGCGAGTGCGGTGCCGTCGGCCACGCAGACCTGCCCGGCGTGGATCGACCGCCCGATGCCGACGCCACCGCCGTGGTGGATCGACACCCACGACGCGCCGCTGGCCGTGTTGACAAGCGCGTTGAGCAGCGGCCAGTCGGCGATGGCGTCGGAGCCGTCGGCCATCCCCTCGGTCTCCCGGTACGGGCTGGCGACGCTGCCGGTGTCCAGGTGGTCGCGGCCGATCACCACCGGGGCGGAGAGTTCACCGGAGGCGACCATGTCGTTGAACCGCACACCCGCCCGGTCCCGTTCGCCCTGACCGAGCCAGCAGATCCGGGCCGGCAGGCCCTGGAAGGCGACCCGCTCGCCGGCCAGCTTGATCCACCGGGCCAGCGACTCGTTCTCCGGGAACAGGTCCAGGATGGCCCGGTCGGTGGCCGCGATGTCGGCCGGGTCGCCGGAGAGCGCCGCCCACCGGAACGGGCCCCTGCCCTCGCAGAACAGCGGCCGGATGTACGCGGGCACGAAACCGGGAAAGTCGAAGGCCCGCTGGTAGCCGCCGAGCTGAGCCTCGCCCCGGATCGAGTTGCCGTAGTCGAACACCTCGGCGCCGGCGTCGAGGAAGCCCACCATCGCCTCGACGTGCTTCGCCATCGACGCTCGGGCCCGGTCGGTGAACTCGGCCGGCTTCGCTGCGGCGTAGTCGCGGGCGTCGGCCAGCTCGACCCCCACCGGGAGGTACGCCAGCGGGTCGTGCGCGCTGGTCTGGTCGGTCACGATGTCGATCTCGACGCCCCGGCTGAGCAGCTCGGGAAAGACCTCGGCGGCATTGCCGACGACGCCGACGCTCAACGCCCGCCGGTCCCGCTTCGCCGCGAGGGCCCGCTCGACGGCGTCGTCCAGCGAGTCGGCGACCTCGTCCAGGTAGCGGTCGTGCACGCGACGGTCGAGCCGGGTGCGATCCACGTCCACGATCAGGCAGACGCCGTCGTTCATGGTGACCGCGAGGGGCTGCGCGCCACCCATTCCGCCGCAGCCGGCGGTCAGCGTCAGCGTGCCGGCGAGACTTCCTCCGAACCTCTTGGCGGCCACCGCCGCGAACGTCTCGTAGGTGCCCTGGAGGATGCCCTGGGTGCCGATGTAGATCCACGATCCGGCGGTCATCTGCCCGTACATGGTCAGGCCGAGCTGTTCGAGGCGGCGGAACTCCGGCCAGGTCGCCCAGTCACCGACCAGGTTCGAGTTGGCCAGCAGCACCCGGGGCGCCCACTCGTGGGTGCGCATGACCCCGACCGGGCGCCCCGACTGCACCAGCATCGTCTCGTCCTCGCGCAGGTCGGTCAGCGTACGGACCAACGCGTGGTACGACGGCCAGTCCCGCGCCGCTTTGCCGGTGCCGCCGTAGACGACCAGGTCGTCGGGGCGTTCGGCCACCTCCGGGTCGAGGTTGTTCATCAGCATCCGCAGGGCGGCCTCCTGCTGCCACCCGCGGGTGGTGAGCTGGCTGCCCCGTGCGGCACGGATGGGCTGGGTCATCTGCGGTCTCCTCCGGTCAACCGAGGAACAACTGTCGGCGGGCCGCGGAGGCTTCGAACGCCTCCAGACGGCGTTGGGTGTCGGCCGGCGCGGCGTCGCAGATCGCCTGCAACAGCACCATGGCCAGGGTCATCGGGGCGGTGTGCAGGTCGAAGACGAGCTGGGCGCCGACGGCGGCCGGCAGCAGCACGTCGGAGTGTTCGGCGGCCGGGCTGACCGGCGAGTCGGTGATCGCCACGACGGTCAGCCCGACGGCACGCGCGTCGCGCAGCGCGTCCAGGGTCTCCCGGGGGTAGCGGGGCAGCACGAAGGCGAGCACGGCGGACGCCCCGGCCTCGGCGGCCTGCTCCAGGCGGTCGGTGAGCAGGCTGCCGCCGTCGTCGAGTACCCGTACGTCCGGGTGCACCTTGGCGGCGAAGTAGGCGAAGTACGCGGCCAGCGGCGCGGCGGCGCGCAGGCCGAGCACCGGCAGCGGGCGGCTGGTCGCGAGCAGCCGGCCGGTCTCGGCGATCCGGTCGGTGTCGGCGAGCTGACCGGCCAGCCGGTCCAGGTTGCCCATCTCGGCGCGTACCGCCTGCTGGAGCTCGTTGCCGGCGTCCGTCGGCCCGCCGGGCGTCGTGCTGGTGAGGTCGCGCAGCCGGCGGCGCAGCGCCGGATAGCCGTCATGGCCGAGCGCGACGGCGAACCGGGTGACCGAGGGCTGGCTGACCCCGGCCAGTTCGGCGACCTCCGCCGCGGAGAGGTACGCCACGGCCGGGGCGTGTTGCACGAGACAGTGCGCGATCCGACGCTGGGTCGGGGTGAGCCGTACGCCGTCGAACAGGTTGAACACCTGTTCGGCCGACGCCTGGACCGCTCCGTCATTCACTCCGCGACTGTATGCATGAAAACTTTCACGAAGCAAGTAGTGGCTCGATCACCGGCGGATGCCGGCCGAGGAGGGTCAGGTGTGCGAATGGCCGGTACTATCCGCACGGCGGTACAACGGAGGAGTGCGCATGCAGCCGGAAGGCCCCTACAGGTTCACCCACGCGCTCGGCGGGTCTCCGGTGGGGAAGGCGTGGGCCGCGATCGACGAGCAGGGCCGGTTCGTCACAGTGGCGGTGCTCGACGCCACTGTGGCCGCAGCGCCAGGCTGGCGCGAGTCCTTTGCCGGAGTCGCCGATTCGCTGGCGCAGGCTCCGGGTGGGCCGGCCTACACGTACGCCGACTTCTCGGCCGACGCCCCCTGGGTGGCGTACCCGGCCGAGGCGGGTGCCGGGGCCGAAAAGCTGTTCCGGGCCCTCGGCGTCGAATACACCCCCGCTCCGACGGCTGCGCCGCCCACGTCCGCCCCGCCGTCGGTGTCCGCCCCGCCCGTGTCGAGCCCGCCGCAGCCGGTCTCCGCTGTGCCGCAGGCCCCGTGGGCAGTGCAGACAGGTCCCGTCCCCGGCAAGTTGGTGTCCGCGATCCCGCACCCGATCTCCGGCGTACCCATTTCGCCGGCCGAGGTGACGTCGGCGCCACCCGCCCCGGTGATGTCGGCACCTCCCGCGCCGGTGAACTCGGCACCACCCGACACCTACAGCCACGGTCCGACGAACGCCGACCTGTTCGCCTCGCCAGTGCGTCGCATCACCCCCTCCGCACCGCCCAAACGGCGGACCGGCCTCTGGGTCGGAGCCGCAGCGCTGGTACTGGTGGTGCTGGCGGGCGGGGGCGGCCTCGTCGCCTGGGCCGGCCGGGCTGACGACGACAACCCGGCCGACCTGAACGCCGCTGCCACCGCCACCGCCACCGCCACCGCCGAATCGCCACCGATGCCTACCGCCCCGCCACAGTCGCCGGGAATCGAGCCGCCGCACGGAGGCAAGTGGCCGGCACAGTGGCCGGGGTTCACCGAACGGGACAACGTGCGGACGCTGACCGGCCTCGAAGGGCTCGGGTTCCCGGTGAAGGTTCCGATGGACTGGTCCTGCACACTTGCCGGTCAGGCCGAGGGGTTCGTCAAGTACAACTGCGGCATGACAGCCTCCGGGGGGTCGCCGATCGGTGGTGAGCTGATCGTTCGGAACTGCCCTGAGCCGTGTGACGAGCAACGCCAGACCACGATGCGGATGAGCGAGGAGGCGTGGGGCGCGCGGTGGATCCGCAGCGGGCAGTACGCCACCTACGCCGAGGCGCTCATCAACGCCGACGGCGAGCAGCGGCACGCCCTGGTCGTCGTCGCCTACTTCCGCAGCGGGGACGGTGTCGTCGACCGGCAGCTCGTGCTCCGCATGACCAGCCCGGTGCCGGAGGCCCAGCAACTGCGCCGGGTCGCCACCTACCTGCGGGACGTCGTGGTCTTCTGAACCTGCCGTGGATACGCGTGCCGACCGGCACGCGTATCCACGTAAATCGCACTCAGCGCCGGGCTTCGGCGATCCAGTCCGTCATACGCGCGGCGAACTGCTGCTCGGAGAACGCGGCGGCATGTGCCCGGATGCGCTCCGGCGACAGTTCCGGCAGGCGGTGGACCAGCGGTACGAAGCTGCGTGGGTCGACGGAGTCGACGAGGAAGCCGGTCTCGCCGTTGTTGACGGTCTCCAATAGACCGCCGCGGCGCAGACCCAGCACCGGGGTACCGCAGGCCTGTGCCTCGACCGGGATTATGCCGAAGTCCTCATGGACCGGGAACAGCAGCGCCCGCGCACCCCAGTAGAGCTGGCGCAGCCGCTCCTTCGAGGGGCGTACCTCGAACGTCACCGCCACCCGGGCTCGCTCGGCGGCGTGGCGGAGCGCGGTCTCCTCGGGACCCGAGCCGGCGATGACCACCGGCAGACCGGCCGCCTCGGCGATCTGAATGATCAGGTCGAAGTTCTTGTACGGGATCCACCGCCCGACCCCGAGCAGGTAGTCGCGGGACTGGCTCTGGTCTGCAGCAGGCGCGGCAGCGAAGTAGTCGACGTCCACCGGAGGGTTGATGACGACCGCGTCGCGCCGCCAGTACCGGGCGATCCGGGCACGCACCTCCTCGGAGTTCGCGGCGTACCCGTGCACGTGGCGGCTGAGCCGCACATCGGCGGTCTGCAGCACACGCCGCGGCAGGGTCAGCAGCGGGTTGGAGCCCCGCCCGTCGAAGTTCGGGCTCCAGATGTATCGGGCGGGGGAGTGCACGTAGCTCAGGTACCGGGTGTGTTCCGTCGAGCCGAGCCGTACGGTGTGGGCGAACGCGTGGCTGGACGAGATGACGAGGTCGAACCGCTCCCGGCTGAGGGTCCGCCAGACCAGCGGCATCAACGGCAGCGCGCCTGCCTTCGTACGGCGCAACGGTGTCTGCGCCAACCACGATTCCCGCAGGTTGGGCTCGACGGCGTCGTGGTCCTTCCACAACACGAAGCGCTCAGCCTCCGGCAGCAGGTTGCTGATCTGCCGGAAGACGTTCTCGGAGCCGCCGGTCGCCCCGAACCACTCGTGCACGAGCGCCACCCGCCTGCTCGTCAGATGGTCGAGCGGGCGCGTCCCGTCGGCCTCAGGATGGGCGGAAAGATCGTCTACCACTGGTTGCTCCTCATGCCGTGGGGACGCCGGCGTCCGGCCGTACCGGCCAGCCGAGATGGTCGCTGCTCGCCTGTTGCGCTCTGATCTGCGCGTAGCCCTACTGCAACCTCCGGCGCAGCACCCGGGCGGCGACGAAGTGCGGCGCGAAGCCCGCCTCCACGAACTGAATGATGGGCCGGACCTGCGAGTACTCCGCGGAAAGAGCAGCGATCATCCACTGTACGTAGATGAGGACGACTCGCTTGTACGTCAACCTGTACCACACGACGACCGCGAAAAGCAGGTAGATCTTCAGTTCGACGGGACAGGGGTCGAGTCGCCGGATTCGTTGGCCGGCTGCGGTGCTTCCCGCTCCGAGGTGTCGTCCATGCCGGTCACCAGGCCGGTGTGCATCGCCATCGGGTCCTCACTTGATCGCCACCAGGCCGTCCTGCTGAGGCTCGTCCGTGCCGTGGCCGAGCTTCTTCAGGACGAACGACAGGAACGTACGCCGAAGCGAGGGCACGGCCGTTACGTAGCCCACCCAGATCAGCAGGATGGCCACGCACGATGCGATGAGGCGTAGCGGCCCGGCGCCGGCCAGCAGATATCCGGCTACTGCGGCGACGGCCGCGCCGGGCAGCGCGAGGGCGAGCAGGCGTGTGCTGTAGCCCAGCACCGACAGCCACCTCGCCGAGATGAGGAACATCAGGACGCCGCCGATCGAGGACGCCGCGCCGATCGTGAAGGCCCCCCACTGCCTGTACAGCAGGAGGTTCACGGCGATCGGAATGCCGAAGGACAGCGCCATCACGATCGCGACCTGGAAGTTGGCCCCTCGGGCGTTCAGCACTTTTACGAAGGTGTAGCCGAGGACGTGTGCCCAGATCCCGAGCGCGAAGCCCATGAGCAGCACCGACGAGACGTCCACGGCCCGCTCGTCGAACTGGCCTCGGGCATAAAGAAGGGTGACGATCCCCCGGCTGTTCAGCGACAGGATCAGGGCGAGGGGCACGGCCACCAGGATCACCGGCGGGATCAGTCGGCCGAGCCCGTCACCCACCTCATCGGCCTTCATGCGGGCGAACGACGCCAGGCCGGCCAGACCCAGCGGGGCGGCGAGCAGGGCCATGCACGAGTCGACCACGAAGCGTGCGTACTCGGTGGCCGCTACCACCTCGACGCCGAGCAGCGAGCCGACGGCCCGCTCGACCGCGATCGAGCCCTGCAGGATCACGGGAATCAGCAGCAGTGGCCGCAGGCGCCGCCAGAACATCCCGAGGGCCACCTTGGCGGCCGCCCGATCCGGGCGGTGCGAACCAGTGTCGTCGCCTCCGTGCAGGTAGCCCTGACGGCGGATCCAGTAGGCGCCCCAACCCCACAGCACGATGTACGGCACCGTGAAGCCCCACGCCAGCACGGAAACGTGCCCGGTCCTCCAGGCGATCACCGTGGCGAGGATCAGCCCGACGCTCTGGCACGAGGGCCGCAGGTTGATCAGGCGGACGTCGTCGTTGGCCAGGCCGACCAGGGTGTTGAGGTTGTACAGGACGTAGAACGGAACCCCTAGCGCGGCGATGCCGAGCATGGTCGCGGCGATGTCCGCCGTGTGCGGATCCAGCCCCGGCCCCAGGAGCCCAACCCACAGGTCCCGCCCGAAGATCAGCGCCACGGCCAGAAGCAGGGAGAAGGCGGCCAACAGCAGGTGCACCGCACGGTGCAATGTCCGCGCCATCGCCGGCCGCTCCTGGCGGTACTGCACGTACAGGGGAAGGAATCCCGCAGTCAGCGCGTCGGCGGTGAAGAAGTTGATCGGAACCAACGTCGCAGTCAGCGCGATACGGTTGGCTGCCACCACCCGCCCCGCCCCGAAGAGCGCGGCCAGCAGCACCTCGCGGAGCAGGCCGAGGATCTTGCCGGCGATGCCGCCGAGGACCAGACGGAAGAAGATCTTGCCCATGGTCAGGCTCGGCGCTGTGTGATCAGGTGCGCAAACTCCGCCAGGTAGTCCCGGGCACACTGGTCGAGCAGGAAGGCCGGGGGCAGCAGATTTTCCCGCGGCGCTCGGTCCGCGGTCACCTTCAGCAGCACGTCGGCAAGAGCGTCTGAGTTCGACGTGTCGACCTCGTGCATCACCTGGCTCAGCGCTTCGGATCGGATCGACCCGGCCGTGACGACGCAGGGCAGGCCGCCGGCCAACGCCTCCAGCACCGCCATCGGAAGCCCTTCCAGTCGCGCGGTGGTGAGCAGTGACACGTCCGCGGCCGAGTAGTAGTCGGGCACCGCGTCCGCGTCCACCCGTCCGGTGAAAACGACCATCTTCTCCAACTGGAGCTTGCGGACCAGGCCGCGCAGCCGTCCGTCGTCCGGGCCATCGCCCACCATGAGGAACCGGAACCGGTCGCCGAGGCCACGGTCACGGAGGGCCGCTGCCGCCTGCAGGGCACGGTCGACCCGCTTCTGCACGTGCAGTCGGCCGATATAGCCGACCAGTACCGTCGCCTCGTCGATTCCCAGAGCGCGTCGGATCCGGTCCCGGGCCGCGCGGTCAAAGGCGTGGTCCTCGGCCCGGACGCCGTTCGGAATCAGGCGGATCTTGCCTGGCAGCGTCGACCAGTTCTGTGGCGCCGCGGTCAGCGACTCGACCACGTTTTCGCCGACCGCGATCAGGCGGTCGAAGTCGCGATACCGGGCAAGGTCGCGGACCAGCGAGAGGGCGTTCTTGGGCGTACCGGCCAGGGAACGCGCGGTGGGTGTCCGCAGCTTCGACCCGAGTTCCATGGCGGACGTGCCGTGGGCCTGGAGCACGAACGGCGTGTGCGGGTGCAGGGCCCGCTCCCGGACCACTGAGTAGGAGCCGGCGCTGACCGAGAGAACCACCCCCGGTGGGGTGCCGATCGCCGCCCAGTGGGCCCGGGACTCCTCCCACCAGGCGCGGGAGTAGTGGCCCGGCCGGGTGCCGGCCAGCGGCGTCACCTGGACGCCGTCCTCTGTGAACGCGCCGGTCCGGCCCGGAATCGCCGTGGTGACCATGTGCACCCGCGGTACGTTCCTGGCCCACTCGGCGGCCAGTCGCCAGGCGAGGGTTTCCATCCCGCCGGTGTGATGGTGCGGCGTCGACCGGGAATGGATGAGAATTGACTCGATCACAGCAGATCCCTGTACAACGACTCGAGTTTCTCGGTCTGCCGGCGCAGGTTGAACCGGTCCTCGACGGTCTGCCGCCCGACCTTCCCGAACCGGTCGCAGAGGTGCTTGTCCCGCAGCAGTTCGATCAGCCGGTCCGCGAGCGCGGCGACATCCCGCTCGGGCACCAGGAAGCCGTTCGCCCCGTCGGTCACCGCTTCCGGTATCCCGCCGTGGAGAGTGCCGATCACCGGCTTGCCGGAGGCGGCCGCCTCCAGGAGGACCATGCCCAGCCCCTCCTGGTCACCGTCCTGCGCCGTCACGCTCGGCAGGCAGAGCAACGTCGACTGGCTCAGCCACTGGAGGGTAACGCTGTGCTTCTGGGTGCCCAGGAAGCGCACCGATGCCTCGATGCCGAGTTCCCGGGCGAGCGCGCCGAGCGGGTCGCGGAGCGGACCCTCACCGATGAGCGTCAGCTCCGCACCGGGAATCGCCTTCCGCACGTCAGCGAAGGCCCGCAGCAGGTATTGCGTTCCCTTCTTTTCCACCAGCCGCGCGACGTGCAGGATGCGGGGCACCTCGACAGGACCGGTGGGCTGGATGGCGTCGACGTCCACGCCGATGGGCAGTACGCGGCACCGATCCGCGGGGTATCCCCACTCCACCGCGCGGCGGCGGATGTGCTCGGACACGCAGACGAACACCGCGCCCTCAGTGAAGAGGGAGTTGCGGAAGGTGACGTAGTTCAACCACGACGGCTTCTTCGAGGCGAGCATCTTCGCCCGGGTGACCGTGACGTCGAAGCCATGCAGGGTCGTGACCAGCGGTACTCCCAGCGCCTTCGCGGTGGGGACCGCGTACACCCCCTCGACGCCGAAGTGGGCGTGCAGCAAGGCGGTGCCGCGCTCCGCGAGGGCGCCGGCCAGTGCCTCGGAGCGGCGCGTCAGCGTGTACGACAGGACGGCCGGCTTGCCGAACTCCGCGACGCTAAGCGATTCGGTCCCAGGCCGGTCCGGAACCAGATCCCGGCCCACGAACAGCGGTCGGAAGCTGCGCATCGCCAGCGCCTGGCTCGGGATGAACGTCTCCGAGGGCAGGAACTGTTGATGTCGAAGGATTCCAACGGCGGGTAGTCGCATGATCGTTCGACTCCTCGCGGCCGCCCCCGATGAGGAAGGCGACCAGCAGCGAAAGGATAGGTATGAGGTGGATGTCACCGAAAATCTCGGTGTTGTCACCCAGCCCATGAATGAGCGTCCAGGCGATGGCCGCGGTGGTCCAGAGCGCGAACGCTCGGTGTCGAGGCTCGCCGTTCGTGACGACGCGGACGGCGAGCCGCAACGCGAGCGTGAAGAACGCGGCGGTCAACACCAGGCCGACCAGACCTGTCGCGGCCCACGCCGCGAGGAGGACGTTGTGCGGCGGGAAGCTGCGGTAGATGCCGTGCTCTCGCGCGTATGTCCCGAAGCCGGCGTCCCAGCCGCCGTAGCCGAGGCCGAGCAGCGGGTCACGCAGGAACGCCTCCGCGCCGAAGCCCCAAATGGCCGCCCGGTCGCCGAAGGACTTGGCCAGCGCATCGGTGAAGCCGAGGTTGACGGCGAGCAGCACGGCCGCGACCGCGCCGAGCAGACCGGCACCGCCCAGCCCGAGCAACAGTTGACGGCGCCTGCGGCCGGTCGGCCAGTGGCGGACGCTCTGTCGGGCCGGCCCCGACCCGCGCGTAGGGGCGAGACGTTGGACGGCGAGCACGGTCGCGGGTAGGGCGACCGCGAGGATCGTCGCCGATTTCGAGCCGGTGATCGGCACCGCCGCCAGCGCGACGAAGCCCACCACCCGCGTCCACCGATCCCGGGTGACAGCCGCGACGGCGAACGCGGCAATCGCGTTCACACCGAGGAACAGCCCGGCGACATTCGCGTTCACGAACACCCCGCCGGACTTCGCCTCGTCGAAGACGTTGTTGGGACTGTCCCCAAACAGGGCGGCGACGGTGTTCTGCCCGGCGACGATCCCACCGACGGAACGCAGGAACGCGTCCTCCACGCCAGGTAGGACCCGGAAGGTGAGCACCATCGCCGCCTCCACCATGACCCAGGGCCAGTACCAGCGCGCCAATCGGCGCAGCAGATCGGCGTCCTGACGGACAGCCTGGAGCATCAGCGTCAGCGTGACGATGAACTGGCCGAGCAGCGCGATCAGCGGCAGACCGGCCCGTGGATCCGGCGACCAGACCAGCGCGAGCATCCGTACCACGAGCAGCGCCACCAGGACGCGGAAGAAGCCGAGGCGGAGCAGGTCGACGCCGGAGCCGCGACGGGCCGCAAGGAGGACTCCCGGAGCCAGCAGGATGGTGACCACCGTCGACGCAGCGATGTCGGTGCTGCCCTTGGGTAAGAGGTAGAACTGCGGCAGGGCGAGAAAGAGCACCAGGCAGGCCGCGGCCGCCGGCGTCGATCCGGTCGCGATCGCCCAGGATGCGGCCGAGCGTGCCCTAGCCACGGGTGCCTCCAGTCTCGCCGGCAGGCCACGCCACGACCTCGGCGGCGCGTCGTGGCATGCGATGTGCGATGTCCCGCAGGAGGCCACCCCGCGAGCGCCAGCCGAAGTCGCCGGCATACCGGACACGGGCCTCGATCACGTCGTCCGTGCTAGGGCGGATCGTCGCCAGCACCTGGCCGACGAAGTCGCCGGTGGAGCTCGCGGCGGTGATGTGCTTGGTGGCCCGCGCCGCCTGTACGACGTCGGGGATGGGGGTGCTGACCACGTTCAAGCCGGATGAGAGGTACTCATAGCACTTGAGCGGGCTGACGCCGACGGTGTAGTCGTTCAGCGCGTACGGGATTAGCCCGACGCTGCAGGTGCCCGCGGCGGCGGCGAGTTCGTCGAGGGTCAGTACTCCCAGGTACCTGGCGCCGAGCCGTTCGAGTTGGGCCAGTTCGCGGTCGAACCCGCCGCCGCCCGCCGCGATCGGGCCGGCGAGAAGAAGCTCGCCGTGCCCCTGAAGTGCGGTGGTCAACGTGCGCAGCAGTTCGAAGTCCAGCTTGTGTGGCGAGAGGTTGCCCGCGAACAGTGCTGCGGGAAGCCGCTGCGCCGCCGGCTGGCTCGCGGCGGAGAAGACATCGATCTCGGCGACGTTCGGCAGCGTGAGGACCTCGGTGAACCCGACGTCGCTCAGGTGGGCGGTGACGGCCCGGCTGGTGCCGATGGTCAGGTCGGCCAGCTCCGCCAGGTGCCGCTCGCCGGCGGACACGGCCGAGGCGTCGATGCCGGGAAAGGCCTGAAGGATGTCGACGCAGTGGTAGAGGGTGAAGTCCGCGTACTGCTCCAGGCCGTACGTGACGGGCGTGAACGTCCAAAGAATCCGAGGGCTCGGGCTTCGTCGCCATTCGGCCACGGCACGTTCCAGGAGGAGTCGGTTCGGCAAGCGGGTTGGCCCCTGATGGATCGGCACGATGAGCGGCGAGATGACCGTGGCCCGCTCGGGGATGGGACGGTAGGCCGCCGTCTTCTGATGGCCGACGACAGAGTGTCGCAGCCGCTTGGCGATGCGGGTGACGTCCTTCGAGTCGAGTCTCACTCGACGTAGACCCAGAGACTCCACGAAGTAGGTGTCCGAGTCACGGGCCAGTTCCCGTACGACGTAGTGCTGGTTCGTGGCGATCTCAGCATTCCACTCGGCGGTGCCCAGGACGAGGATCGTCGGTGCTGCCGACCCGGCTCCGGAGAGGGGGTCCGGCGGCGAAGGTGGTGTCGTCACGTGTCTCTTCCGGATTCGTCCGGCCACATGTTCGCGCTGCGGCCGCAGGTGTGCAGACCGCGCGGCAGCGGTGGTGCGTGCACGACAGGACGCACTCCGCTACAACCCGATCCCCGTTCGGTTGGGTGCGTTTCGCCAGTCGCGACGGTGGCCGGGCGCACCCGCAGACGACGGCAGCGAGGGCCGCCCCGTCAAGCCGGGGTTAATAGACCTCAGTGCCGGCCGTTCTGTCAATGATGGACCGGACTGCCGGACCGTCCGGTGACGATGCCGAGAAGCTACGTCAGAACGCTACTCAATCCTTCTGTAGGCTTTTGGGATCAGATGGGCTACTCGGAGCACGGAGGAAATAGCTCTTTGGTCAGATCCTGTCGGCGTGGGAACGGTCCGGGCCTGTCGCCGGACAACGGTGACACTCCTTACTGTGGACGTATGACCGACGACATCGTCCTTCTGCTTCGGCGGGCCGGTTTCGGCCCCACCGCGGCGGAGGTGGGCGCCGGAAGGCAACTCGGCTACGCGGCGACGCTGACGGGGGTGGTCGCCCCTGCCGGGCCCGATGTCGGCGCGACCAGCGCACCGGTTCCCGACCTGGGCCCCGATCCGTTCACCCGCCTGCCCCGGCCGACGGACGCTCAGCGGGCTGAGGGAGACCGTCGGCGTACGGAGCAGACGGTGTCCCTCGCGCGCTGGTGGCTCGATCGGATGACCGTGGCAGACCACCAGGCGGTCGAGAAGTTGGTGTTCTTCTGGCACGGGCACTGGGCGACCTCGGTGGCGAAGGTCCGCAGCCCGCAGCTCATGCTCGGGCAACTGCACGCGTTCCGGGAGGCACGCGACTTCGCGGAGTTGGCCCACCACATGGTGCTCGACCGGGCGTTGGTCTACTGGCTGGACGGGCAGCACAACAAGAAGACGGCACCGAACGAGAACCTCGCCCGGGAACTGTTCGAGCTGTTCATGCTCGGTGTGGGGCGGTACACCGAGCAGGACGTCAAGGAGGCTGGCCGCGCACTGACCGGCTGGCGGGTCGTCCTTGACCGTGAGTCGTTGGTCTCCGATCCCCAGCACCGCGACACCGGCCGCAAGAAGGTCCTCGGCGTCACCGCGAACTTCGACGCGAACAGTCTCGTCGACCTTCTGCTGGAACAACCGACTTGCCGGCGGTTCATCGCGTCCCGGCTGTGGTTCCGGTACGCCTCGCCAACCCAGCCCATCCCGGAGCGCACCCGTGACGCGATGGCGGAGGCCTTCCCGGCGCCGATGGCGATGCTGCGAGTGCTCTTCGCCGACGAGGCGTTCCAGGCGACTCGCGGGACGATGGTCCTGCAACCCGTCGAGTGGCTGGTCGGCGCGATGCGTCAGCTGGGGGTCCGGCCGGCCGCCATGCCCGCGCAGGTGTTCACGCAGATCTACTGGGCGATGGAAGCGCTGGGTCAGCGTCCGTTCGCGCCGCCGAGCGTCGGCGGGTGGCCGGCAGGTGCTGCCTGGCTGACCTCGGCCGCAGCCCAGGTCCGGTTGAAGATCGCCAGCATGCTTGTCGGCCTGGTGCAGCCCGGCTCCCTGACACCGGAAGCCGTGGCGCAACTGCTCTGCGTCGAACGATGGACCAACCGGACGTACGCCGTGCTGCGCGACGCCCGAGATGACCGAATGAAGCTGACACTCGGGTTGGTCAGTCCCGAGTACCTGGTGACCTGACCAGAGTGGATGTGTGGACATGGATGCGTTGACCCGACGGCGGTTCCTCATCTCGTCCGGGGTTGTCGCCGGTGGCGCGCTGGCGGCCGGCGCGGGAGTGCTGGGCTTTCACGAACTGCTCAAGAGCGGTGAGAAGACCAGGGCCGGTGATGCCCAGGAGGGCCTGCCCACGCTCGTTCTGGTCACCCTTTACGGCGGCAACGACGGTCTCAACACGGTCATCCCGTACGCGGACCCGGCCTACCACAGCGCCCGGCCGGAGTTGGCGTACGCGCCTGGGCAGGTGCTGCACCTCGACGACGCGTTGGGCCTCAACCCGGTGCTGCGCGGAATGAGACGGCTCTGGGACGACCGGAAGATGGCAATCGTGCGTGGCGTCGGCTACCCGAAGCCGGACCGGAGCCACTTCAAGTCGATGGACATCTGGCAGACCGCGTCGCCCGGCACTCCCGCTCCAACCGGCTGGGTGGGGCGCTGGCTCGACGCGACGAACGCCGCCACCGAGACGGCCGTCAGCTTCGAACCGGCCCTACCGCCAATGCTGGTGGGTAAGTCCCGCGTCGGCGCCTGCGTGAGCTACCGAGGGCTCACCCTGCCGCCGGGCGTCCCGCCCGCCGTCGTCTCGGCACTCGGCCGGGCTGAGCCCTGCGAGTCGGAGATGCAGGCGCGGGCAGCGGCCAGCTACGCGGACCTCATCACGATGAACCGTGTGGTGCAGGAAGCCGCGTCCGGAACCGACGAGCATGGCCATACCGGTGGGAGTGCCGTCCAGGCGACCGGCACGGGCGGCGACAACGCACTCGTCGCCCAGTTGGCGCTCGTTGCCCGGTGCGTGGAATTCCAGGTGCCCACCCGGGTCTACTCGGTGAGTCTTGGCGGGTTCGACACGCACGCGGGCGAGCGCGTGTGGCAGGAGACGCTGCTCAAGAACCTCGACGAGGCGTTGAGCGGCTTCGTGGACCGGATGGGCCGCACCGAGGCCGGCCGACGGGTCACCGTCGTGGTCTACAGCGAGTTCGGCCGGCGGGTCCGGGCGAACGCCTCCGACGGAACCGACCACGGCACGGCCGGGCCGATGTTCGTCCTCGGACATGACGTGGCCGGCGGGCTCTATGGTGAGCAACCGAGCCTGACCGACCTGGATGACGGCGATCTTAAGGCGACGACGGACTTCAGGGACGTCTTCGGCACCGTGCTCGCCAGCGTGTTGGCCGGCGACCCGGACCGTTACCTCGGTGGCTACCGGGCCCAGTTGCTGCCGCTGCTCGTGCGCTGATGCCGGCCGTCAGCGGCCACCACCGCGGAACACCTCGGCAACGGTGCGGAGCACGACCTTGAAGTCCAGCCACAGCGACCAATTCTCGATGTAGTAATTGTCGAACCTCGCCCGGTCCGAGATCGGGGTGTCGCCGCGCAGGCCACTGACCTGGGCGAGCCCGGTGAGCCCGACGGGCACCCGGTGGCGCATCGCGTAGGTGGGGTACTCGACCGAGAACTTCTCCACGAAGTGCGGCCGTTCCGGCCGGGGGCCGACCACGCTCATCTCGCCGCGCAGGATGTTCCAGAGCTGGGGCAGCTCGTCGAGCGACGTCCGGCGCATGAACCGGCCGACCAATCCCACCCGCTGGTCGTGCGCGATGGACCAGTTCGTCTGCGACTCGCTCTCGTCGGTGGGCTGCATCGAACGGAACTTGATGACCTTGAATGGCCTGCCGTATCGGCCGATCCGTTCCTGGTAGAAGAAAATGCCCCGCCCACCGTCGAGGAACGTCGCAATCGCGCAGAGCAGCAGCACCGGGCTGAGGACGAGCAACGCCACCGCGGCGAAGACCACATCGGACGCCCGTTTGACAGCCCATCGCGGGCCGGAGAGCTTGGTATCACCGATCTTGACGATCGGTATCGCGCCAATGTGGTCGGGATATCCGCCCAGGGACCGGGATCCCCAGAGACGCGGCACCGCCCAGAGGTCGGAGCGCGAATTGACCGCCCGCAGCAGGATGTCCATCAACGCCGACTCGGAACAATCCGGATCGGCGATGATCAGGACATCGCATTCGAGCATGTCGGTGAGCTTTTCGAGATCGTCCAGGGTGCCGATCAACGGAACCGACCCGACGCCCTCGCCGAGTGCGACGTCGACGCAACCGACGAACCGCAGGCCGTACTGCGGGTAGCGACGCAGCAGCCGGGCGAGCTCCAGACCGACCGGGCCGCTACCGATGATGATGGTGTTGTGCTCCACCCACCGGCGCTTGCGGGCGACGATGGTGAACGCCCTGCTGAAGGCCCGGCCGACGATCACCAGGCTGGCGGAGAGCGCGACGCCGCGCATGAACCCGCCCACGTAGTGCACCGAGTCGTGACGCTCGGCCGCGATGATGGCGACCACGGCGGCGGAGGCCAGCAACCGTCCGCAGATGCTCGGCAGTTCGTCCAGAATGCCGACGTGCCGCCGGGCCCGGTAGAGCCCGCCGGACGCGAAGATGGCCACGGCGAGCGCCGCGTTGGCCAGCGTCCCCCGCCAGTAGTTCTGGCTCAGCAGCAAGGGGACCAGCAGCGCGGCGACGTCGATGGGTGCCGTCAACATCCACGCCCGCAGCCAGCGCGTCCTCTTCGATGCGCGGGATCCCGCGTACGGCAGAACCGCTGTCGTGTCCATACCGGAGCGGACGGACGCTCTCGCCGACACCCTCGGCGGGTCGGCGACAGAGCTGCTGTCCGCATCGTGGTGCGCCTCCGCCTGCGGCGGCGCGTCGCCGAACTCCGTCCGTCTCGCACCCGGATAACTCATGACCGGTTGGCTCGACATGGTGATCCTCCCCCGTGAGCCCTCCGGCGCAAATTCATAGCCAGGGGGCGATCGCAGGTTACGACCGCGTCAGTTGCACCACCAGAGCCGGCACGGCAATCCTGTCTCCTACTTTGCGGCGGACGCGATGTCGGCCACCGAATCGCGGCGAACCGCGTCGAAGACACGTTGCGCCTTGCCCTTGTCGGCGATCACGACGCTTTCACTGCCGATTTGGCCCGTCCCCTTGGTGGGGCAGGTGAAGAACGCGAGGTTGCCGCCCCGGAGATGACGAAGCTCCATCGACAGGTCGACCAGGGACAGGGAACGGTCGACGGCCACCGAGTTGGCCGTGGCCTTCACGAAAGAGTTCAGCTTGGCGGGATTGGCGAGCACACCGCCGGAGGCTGCCTTGTCCAGAATGGCCTTGATGACCTGCTGCTGATGCTTGATCCGGGTGAAGTCGCCGTTGGCGAAGGCGTAACGCTCGCGGGCGTAGTCCAGGGCCGCGGCCCCGTCCATCGTCTGCCGGCCCTT
This sequence comes from Micromonospora sp. NPDC005197, assembly GCF_040608295.1. Classification (NCBI taxonomy): domain Bacteria; kingdom Bacillati; phylum Actinomycetota; class Actinomycetes; order Micromonosporales; family Micromonosporaceae; genus Micromonospora; species Micromonospora sp. NPDC005197. The sequence continues at coordinate 40,435 of NZ_JBEXHY010000007.1, forward strand.
GGTGAACTCGCGCCGACCATCGGGATTGAGCGAGTGGGTCGAGGTGAAGCTCTGCTCCACGTCGATTTCGACGCCGCCCAGCGCGTCGACGATCTCCTTGAAGCCGGAGAAGTCGACCATCGCCACGTGGTCGATGCGGACGTTTGTGAACTCCTCCACCGTCTGGACCATCAGCGGGACACCACCCCACGCGTACGCCGCGTTGATTTTGGCGTCGGTGCCGCCGCGCCCCTCCTTCGACTTGGGCACGTGCACCCAGGTGTCGCGGGGAATGGAGATCAGCTGAGCGCTGGACCGGTCCTTGGGGAGATGAGCCAGGATGATCGTGTCCGATCGGGAGCCCGAGCTGTTCTCCGTGTCGCGGGAGTCGCTGCCGAGAATCATGATGTTCATGGCGCCGGTCGCCACGGGCTGGGGACGTGACTCCTCGGGAACGTCGCCGAATGCGTCCACCCGCTCGATGTCGGAGTTGATGGATCGGAAGTAGAGCCCGCTCGCAACCACGCCACCGCCAGCGAGCAACGCCACGACCACGAGGGTGATCAGGACGATCCGTTTCCACCGCCGCCGGGGCCGCGGCGACGGGGCAACGATCTGCTCGCCACCATCTGGCTGCCCAGGGTCGACCGGCCCCGAGTTCGTCGGGAGGTTGAGTTCTGCGGTCTGGTCTGCACGCGCCATAGGGGCGATGCTACTGATTCACGTTCCGGCCCGCGTACCCTCGTCCGGCCAGGAACGCCCGCCGATGGTGGGAGGACCGTCGACCGGCGATCGGTGACATTCCCAGCCATCGTCCGGTTGGAACTGGTAAGAACCCACCCGTAGACGCGACGAAGCTCCGACGGGCCATCGCCCGCACACATCTCGCGCCGGTCGCCGCCGTTCGCCCGGGTCGCCCGCCACGACGCCAAGGTGCTGCGCATCTCCGCCCGGTGGCTGGCCACCTCCCGTGAGCATCACAACTACACGTACGAGCTGACCATATTCAGCCGCAACCACCTGGTCTGGTTCGTCAGCATGGTCTGTGACCGGCCGGTCAAGGCGGTCCGCGGGTGGCTCGACAAGATCGAGTCCGACCATGAGCTGCGCCAGCAATCGAGCGGGCCGCCGCGGGGGCCACCCGGCGCGAACTGGCCGACAAGCGGGTCCACTATGCCCGCCGCATCGGGATACGCGATCGTCCGCGCCACCCGCCCCTCGCACGTGGTCGAGACGGGTGTCGACAAGGCACTGGGCATTTGCGTCCTGGCCGCCCGCCGGCAGTGCAACGCCAGCCACCGGTGCCCCGGCGACGGCATCGGCATGGCATGGTGGCCGGGTGCGGCTGACCTCGATTCACACGTACCCCGTCAAGGGTTGTCACCGCCTCGACCACGACGGCGCGTTGGTGCAGCCGTGGGGCCTGGCCGGCGACCGACGCTGGATGGTGGTGGACGCCGACGGCGTCGGCGTCACGCAGCGGGAGACCACGCGGCTTGTCAACCTGCGCGCCGTCGTGCGCCCGGGCGGCCTGGTGCTGCGCGTGGACGGGCAGCCCGACCTCGACGTGCCGGAGCCGGCCGGCGGCGACCCGGTGGCGGTACGGACCTTCCGCAGCCGGACGATCCGGGTCCGGGCGTTGCCCGCCGGCGCGGCGGCCGACGCCTGGCTCGGCGCGCTGCTCGACCGGCCCGTCCGGCTCGTCTGGCTGGCCAACCCGGCTCGGCACTTGGCTACCGACGCGCGTGAGCACGACACCGGCGACCAGGTGAGTTTCGCCGACACCTACCCGCTGCTGCTGACGAACGCCGCCTCCCTCGACGCCCTCAACGACTGGCTCGCCGACGCGGGGGAGGAGCCGGTGCCGATGACCCGGTTCCGCCCCAACCTGGTCGTCGACGGTGCGCCGGCCTGGGCCGAGGACGGCTGGGCCGGCCGGTCGCTGCGCATCGGCGACCTGCGGCTGCGCGCCGCCGGACCGTGCGATCGCTGCGTGGTCACCACGACCGACCAGGAGACCGGGGTACGCGCGAAGGAACCGTTGCGCACACTCGGCCGCTACCGCAACGTCCGCCAGAAGCTCCTCTTCGGACTGCACCTGGTGCCCGTCGACGGTGGTTCGTTGCGGATCGGCGACCCGGTCGTCGTCGAACCCTGACCGGCCAGCGTCCCGGCCGTCACCGTCCGTCGATGCTGTCTTAGCTTTGGCTTAGCAGGCTTGTCCGGCCGCACGTGGGTCCGGCAGCATCGCCGACGTGACCGACGGAAGCGCTCCCGGCGGCGTCGACAGCAGGGGCATCGACGGTTCCGCCATCGGCGTCAAGGACGTCGACATCGAACTCGACCTGGACCGTGCTCCGGACGAGCGGCCCGCGTCCCCGTCCGGCCCGGTGCCCTGGCTGGTCGCAGCCGGGGTCACCGTGCTCGCGGCGGTGCTCGGGCTCACCCTGGCCCTGCGATCCGGCTCCGCCCCGGCCTGCGCCGCCGGCCGGACGCTCGCCGCCGCGCCACCCACCGGCACCGCCACCCACAGCGGCAAGGCGACCTTCTACGACTCGAAGGGCGCCGGCGGCAACTGCTCGAACCCGGCGGCGCCAGCCAACCGGCTCTACGTCGCGCTCGGCCCCACCGAGTACGCCGCCGGCGCCGCCTGCGGCGGTTTCCTCGACGTCACCGGCCCGAAGGGCACCGTCCGTGTCCTGATCATGGACCAGTGCCCGGAGTGCGAGCCGGGACACCTCGACCTGTCCCGGGAAGCGTTCGCCCGCATCGCCGACCCGGTGCAGGGCCTCGTCCAGGTCACCTACCGCGCTGTGGTCAACCCGCCCCTGCCCGGCCCGCTGAGCTTCCGGATCAAGGAGGGCGCGTCGCAGTTCTGGTTCGCCGTCCGGATCGGCAACCACGGCAATCCGCTGCGCGCCGTCGAGGTGCGCCAGGGCGACGACGGCCCGTGGCGCGCAACCGCCCGGCAGGACTACAACTACTGGCTGCTGGCCTCCGGCGCGGGCCCCGGCCCGTACAGCGTGCGGGTCAGCGACGTGTACGGACACCGTGTCACCGTGTCAGGCATCCGGATGGCACCCGGTCAGGTGCAGTCCAGTGTGGTGCGGATGTACGAGCGTGGCGTCGTGGCCAGGACGTCGCGCCCGCCTGCGACGGCCCGCCCGCCCGCGGCCCGACCCAGCGGTACGCCGACATCGGCACGCCGGCCGGCCGAGGTGGCGAAGGCGAGCGCCCCGGCCACCCCGGTCGCCGACCGACCCTCCACCCGACCGGCCGGGGCAACCGCCCGCTGGTGCGGCTGACCGGCCTTCTTGTTGCCGGCCTTCTTGGTGCCGGTTGGCGTGGTGCGGCTGGCCGGTGTGGTGCCTTCTTGGTGCGGACTGGCGTGGTGCGGCCGGACGGCTTGGTGTGGCTGTCCGGCCTGGTGCGCTGGCGGCCTGGAGCGGCTGGCCGCTCAGCCGGTTGGTGTCAGGTCGAGCCACATGAGGATCTCGTCGCGGTCGTCGCCCGGCGCCACCCGCAACGCGCCCGGCAGCCGACCAATCTCCCGATACCCGAGACGACGGTAGAAATTGTCCAGCCCCAACCCGTCGCGCACCGTCACGTGCAGCGCCTCGTGGCCCAACTCCCGACCCAGCCGGGCGGCCTCGCGCATCAGCGCCGACCCGTGGCCCGCACCCTGGGTGTCCGGGTGGATCATCACCCGCTTCAGCACACACCAGTGCGCCTTGAGGCCGAACCGGTTGTCGCTGAAGACCAGTACCGCAACAAGCCGGTCGCCGTCGTAGCCGACCAGCAGCCGGTCCGGCCCTTCCGCGATGCCCGCGAACGTCGGGTCGGCGATCGTACGGACATCGGTGGCGGTGACCGGCGGTACGAAACCCACCGCGCCACCGGCGTTGCTGACGTCCACCCAGAGGGCGACGATGTCGGCGCGCAGCCGTGGGGTCAGTTCGGGATCAAGGACGAAGCGCAGACTCACGGCGCCCATCCTGACCCGGCGGCCAGTCTCCCGGCCCATGATCGTGACGCGTTCGACAGCCAGCCCTGATCGAGCGGCGCTAATTCGTCCACCGACGATGTTGTTTTGTGGGGCCGGCGGGATTCGAACCCGCACTGGTACGGACCTAAACCGCATGCCTCCTGCCGTTGGGCTACGGCCCCTTGAAGCTGTACTCCACCAGCGTCCAGGGCCATTCTGGCCGATGAGGCAGCCGCCTGCCTATCCGGAAGCCCGTGGGAGTAACCGCCTCAGGATCGTAGACCACCTCGTCATCGGCGAGGGCAGGCCGTCGCTGTCCGGCATACGTGGAGGTCTGGCTGTGGCAGTTGGGGCACAGCAGCCGGAGATTGCGCGGCCGGTTGTCGAGAAAGTCGCCGTTGATGTGGTCAACGTGCAGTGTCAGCTTGGCGCCTTGCCACGTCGACCCGGTGCCGCACACCTCGCAGCTTTCCGGAAGGCCGATTGTTGCCAGGGCGCGTTTGAGTCGAATGCCTGGGATCCGACGGGAGCCCGCGGGCAGCACCACGAGCAGATCTTCGGGAGACCGCCGGCGCCAACGTACGCCTCGGTTGTGTGCCTGGCCGGTGAAGTGCGAGGTGTCGATGCCGAATCTCTTGAGCTGCCGGCTGATGTGCGCGTGCGAGCCACCGCTGACCCGGACGCCGAGCAGTCGCATCACCTCGGTGATGTTGCGCGCTGCGGCTGCTGCCTGAGCGAGCGCCTCCGGCGCGTATTTGTACCGAACCATTCACGCACGGTAACGAGACCGTGCGACAGGTTCAGTCCAGGCCGAGGTCTCGGCGGAGCTTGGCGACGTGCCCGGTGGCCTTGACGTTGTAGAGCGCCCGTTCGATCTTGCCGTCGGCGTCGATGACGAAGGTCGAGCGGATCACGCCGGTGACGGTCTTGCCGTACAGCTGCTTCTCGCCGTACGCGCCGTAGGCGGTGAGCACCGACCTGTCCACGTCCGACACCAGTCCGAAGGTGATGGCGTCGCGGTCGCGGAACTTCGCCAGCTTCTCCGGCTTGTCGGGGGAGATGCCAACCACCTCGTAGCCGGCCGCCTGGAGCGAGGCGAGCGAGTCGCGGAAGTCGCACGCCTGCTTGGTGCAGCCAGGGGTCATCGCCGCCGGGTAGGCGTACAGGACGACCTTGCGGCCTCGCAGGTCGGCCAGGGAGAGCTGGTCGCCGGTATCGGTGGGGAGGGTGAACTCGGGCGCGGGGTCACCGGGGGAGAGGCGGTCGGGCGCGGTCATGACCCGACCCTACCGCCGGGCATGCCGGTGTCGGCGTCGGCGGCGCGCGCCGGCCCGTTGATCGACTCGCCGTCCGGTGAGCCGGCGGTCCCGAGCCGTGGCACGCCACTCGCCGGCACCGGCAGGACGATTTGTCGGATCCGCGCCATCCTGTGGCAGCGGCATGAGCAGATCTTGGACAGTTTCCGTCAGCCGCTGACGGAAACTGTCCAAGATCTCGGAGCGGACGGCCGGTTGGGCGTGCAGCGCCGATGCGGTCACGTGGACCCCCGACATCAAGCACGGCGAGTCGATCAACGGGTCGGCCCGCGACGTCGGGCCTGCCAAAGGTGATCAAGACCATGCGTTGTTGCCAGAGTCTGGCAACAACAACTCCTAGGAAATAGGCTGACCCCGCCGGTCCCGAACGGGTCCGCTGACGCGTGGGAGGTCGCGTGGAAACACTGGCGATGCACATCTCGAACGGGATCATCGACGGTCCCGTCGCGGCGGTGTTCGCGGCCCTGGCGCTCGCCGCGCTCACCGGTTGCGTCCTACGCGGCCGGCGGGACCTGGACGATCGGCTCGCCCCGATGGCCGGCCTGGTCGCGGCGTTCATCTTCGCCGTCCAGATGCTCAACTTTCCGATCTTCACGGCCGGGGTGAGCGGTCACCTGCTCGGTGGCGCGCTCGCCGCGATGCTGGTCGGGCCGTGGGTCGGCGCGCTCTGCGTGGCCGTGGTGCTCGTCGTGCAGGCGCTGATCTTCGGCGACGGCGGTGTGGCGATGCTCGGCCTGAACATCACCAACATGGCGCTGCTCGGCACCGCCGCGGCGTACCTGCTGATCGCGGTGCTGTTGCGGGTGCTGCCCCGCACGCGGGCCGGCCTGGCCGTCACCGCGTTCGTCGCGGCGCTTCTCAGCGTGGTGGTCGCGTCCCAGGGCTTCGTCGTCGAGTACTGGCTGGGCGGCACCACCGACCTGGGCGGCAACCTCGCCGGCCTGGCCGGCACGATGGCCGGCGTGCACCTGCTGATCGGCATCGGCGAGGGCCTGATCACCGCGACCACCGTGCTCACCGTCGCGAAGGTGCGCCCCGACCTGGTGTACGCGCTGCGCGCGCTGCCCACTCCCGCCACCCCCGCCGTCCCGGTCTCCGGAGGTGTCCGATGAAGAACCGTTCCTGGGCGTTCCTGGCCGGCGGTCTGCTGGTCGCCCTGCTGCTCGCCGGTGTCGTGAGCAACTACGCCTCGTCGCACCCGGACGGCCTGGACTCCTCCCTGCTCAAGGGCTGCACCGTCGACGCCGACGACAACATCGTCGGTGGCAGTTGCCCGGCGCAGCAGGCCCGTGAGCACGAGCTGGGGGACAGTCCGCTCGCCGACTACGGCGTGCGGGGCATCCGGAACAGCTTCGTCTCGACCGGCCTCTCCGGGGTGCTCGGGGTGCTGGTGACCTTCGCGATCGGCGGCGGTGGCTTCTGGCTGCTGCGCCGCCGGGGCGGCGTCTCGACCAGGGGCGACGACACGTCCACCGCGTCGACCGCCGGCGACGACACGTCCACCGTGTCGACCACCGGCGACGACACGTCCACCGTGTCGACCACCGGCGACGACGACGCGACGGGCGACGCGGTCACCGCCGCGCGCCGCGCCGGCGCGGCCGGCTGAGCAGGAGGTACGCGGATGGGTGCCGGTCACGGGCACGTGCTGTACCGCGAGTCGACCTCGCCGGTGCACCGGCTCCCGCCCGAGGTCAAGATCGTCGCGATGGTGGTCTTCACGATCGCCGTGGTGGCCACCCCGCGCGAGGCGTTCTGGGCCTTCGGCGCGTACGCCCTGCTGGTGGCCGCGGTGGCGGCGCTGGCCCGGGTGGGGCCGCGTTGGCTGCTCAGTCGCGCGCTGATCGAGCTGCCGTTCGTGCTGTTCGCGGTGGCGCTGCCGTTCCTGGGCACCGGCGAGCGGGTCGAGGTGCTGGGGCTGCGGCTGTCCGAGGACGGCCTGCACGGGGCGTGGAACATCCTGGCCAAGGGGACCCTCGGTGTCCTCGCCTCGCTGCTGCTCGCGGCGACCACCACCACCCGGGACCTGATCGTCGGGTTGGATCGGCTGCGCTGCCCGCAGGTGCTCACCCAGATCGCCACGTTCATGCTGCGCTACCTCGACGTGCTGGTCGGGGAGGCGCGACGGATGCGGGTGGCGCGGATCTCGCGGGGTGACGACCCGCGCTTCCTGTGGCAGCTGCGCGGCTTCGCCGCCGGCATCGGAGCGCTGTTCCTGCGTGCCTTCGAGCGCGGTGAGCGGGTCTACCTGGCGATGCTGTCGCGGGGCTACACGGGGCGGATGCCCGCGGTGTGGCAGGGCGACGGCGCGGCGACCGCCGGGCAGTGGCTGGTCGCGGCGACCGTGCCGGTGGTGGCGGCCTCCATCGCCGCGACCGCCGTCGTGCTGACATGATCGGTGTCGTGCAGACCGCCCTCTCGCTGGACGTTCGTGGCGTCCGGTACGCGTACCCGGACGGGCACGTGGCCCTGCACGGGGTGGACCTGACGGTGCCGCGCGGCGAGCGGGTGGCGCTGCTCGGGCCCAACGGCGCCGGTAAGACGACGCTGGTGCTGCACCTCAACGGCATCCTCACCCCGACCGAGGGCAGCGTGAGTGTCGGCGGGCTGACGGTCACGCCGGATCGGGCGACCCTGGCCGAGGTGCGACGCCGGGTGGGCATCGTCTTCCAGGACCCGGACGACCAGCTCTTCCTGCCCACGGTGGCGGAGGACGTGGCGTTCGGGCCGGCCAACCTGGGCCTGCGCGGCGCGGAGCTGGCCGCCCGGGTGAACGAGGCGCTGGCCGCCGTCGGGATGAGCGAGCATCGGGCCCGGGCGCCGCAGCACCTCTCGTTCGGGCAGCGCCGACGGGTGGCGGTGGCGACCGTGTTGGCCATGCACCCGGAGATCCTGGTGCTGGATGAGCCTTCGTCGAACCTGGACCCGGCGGCCCGGCGCGAGTTGGCCGAGATCCTGCGCGGCCTGCCGGTGACCCTGCTGATGGTCACGCACGACCTGCCGTACGCGGCGGAGCTGTGTGAACGCTCGGTGATCCTGGACGGCGGCCGGATCGTCGCGGACGCCCCCACCGTCGACCTGCTGAGCAACGAGCCCCTGCTGGCCCGCCACCGTCTGGAACTCCCCTACGGCTTCACCCCGCGGGCGTAGCCCCGCGCTGGGCGTCCGCCGCCTCGGCTGATCGTGTCGCGGCGCGGGAGGCGGCGTGCAGGCGGAGGACTCCGGCTGCTGTCGCGCCGACGCCGGTGATCAGGACTGCGGCCACCATGGCGCGGGCGACCTCGGGTGACCACGGCACCGGGGCGACCGACCGGCTGAACACCGCAGCGTTCGCCACGCCCGCGAAGAGGGCCAGGCAGGCGCCGGCCAGCGCCACCGCGAAGTCGGCCGCCGGGCGGCGGGCCAGCGCGTAACCACCGGCGGCGAGCGCGCCCAGGCCGGTGAGCAGTGCCCAGACCTGACCGCCCAGCAGCCCGGCGAGCACTCCGCCGACGCCCTGGGCGCCAGCGTCCAGCTCTCGCCCCACCGGGTAGAGCACGGCGACCGCGCCGCCGACGACCAGCAGCACGCCGACCGCGGACAGCGCCCGGGCGCCGGCCGTGGAGGCGGCGGCGAGCAGGCCGAGCGCGCCCACCGCGAGCAGACCGACGATGGTCACCGCCCACCAGGTGTACGCGTCCGGCGGTGGCACCCAGTCCAGCGTGCCGGCTATCTGCGCGGGGTCGGCGCCGTCGCGCAGCGGGATCGTCCAGTCCCGGACCCGGTGCTCACGCTCCGGCGCGACGCGTGCCGCGTCGGGTGGTGCCGACTCCTGCCACAGGGCCCGCTGGTCGTGCCAGCGCACGGTGGCCCCGTCGTCGACGCGCCGCCAGGACGGCGGGGCGGCCGGGTCCGCGTCGGCCGGCAGCGCGGTGTCCCCGGCGAGGGTGCGGTTGAGGTACGTGGCGGGGGACCGGCTGTTCTCGTACACGCCGTCCGGACCGACCCGCAGGTACGGCTCGCCGGAGTAGCCGATTACCTCGATCGCCCGGCCGGTGCGGTTGGTCAGCTCCAGTCGGGCGCCCGCCTCGATCACCCGTACCGTCAGGCCGGGCCGGGCCGGCGTGACGCCGATGACGCGGGTGCGGTAGTCGGAGCCGTCCGGGGCGTCCGCGCCGTGCGCGGCGGCGGGCGCCGCGCTGAGCAGGGTCGCCGCGCAGGCGGTGGCGGCGATCAGTGTGGCGCCCGCCAGCAGGGTACGGATCACCTGCCGGCCGCCGCCACGGCCGCGGTGAGGCCCTGCGGGCTGCGGTCGGCGAGTGGCTGGCCGTTGACCAGGACGGTGGGCGTGCCGGTGACGTCGCTGCGGCTGGCCTCCTCGGTGACGTGCTCGGTCCACGTCTTGTACGTGCCATCGGAGACGCAGCCCCCGAACGAGCCCCGGTCCAGCCCCACGCCGACGCCGGTGTCGATCAGCTCGTCGTCGCTGAGCCCGGCGCTGCCCTCGGGTGGCTGCTTGGCGAAGAGCGCCTTGGCGTACTCGCGGAACTTTCCGCCGGCCGCCGCGCAGCCGGAGGCGGCCGACGAGCGCGTGGAGTACTCGGTCGTGGAGAAGCGGTTGAGGTACGCGACCGGGTGGTAGACCACCTTCGCCTTGTTCTCGGCCACCAGCTGCTCCAGCGTCGCGCCGCTGCTCTGCTCGAACTGCTTGCAGACCGGGCAGAGGAAGTCCTCGTAGACGTCGACGGTGACCGGCCCGCCGCCGGTGACGATGCCGGTGCCGGCCTCGTTGACGCCGGGCGGGGTGGTGAAGGTGTCCGAGCGCTGGCTGGACCAGACGCTCCAGCCGACCAGGCCGGCGATGACCAGCACGGCGACGGCGGCGGCGGAGACCCAGAGCGTACGGCGGCGGCGTCGTTCGCGGGCCAGTTGCTCGCGGACCACCCGGGCCGCGTCCCGCTGCCCCTTGCGACTACTCATCCTCGTCCTCCACGGCCGGTTCGGCGGACAGCCACCCGTCCACCGAGACGGGCGTACGCGGCCAGATCGCCAGAAATCCGGCCAGCACCAAGAATCCCAGGTCCCGGAGGATCTCCGGGAGGTAACTCGGGGCCTGTCCCTCGGCGAGCTGCCCGCCGCTGCCGAAGCAGCCGCAGTCGATGGCCAGGCCACGCGCCCAGGCCGAGGAGATCCCCGCGATGAAGACCAGCAGCAGCGCGACGGAGATGGCCGCGCTGAGCCGGGTGGCCAGACCGAGCAGCAGCAGCACGCCCAGGGCCAGCTCGACGAACGGCAGCGCGGCGCCGATCACGGTCGCCACGTCGTACGGCAGCACCTGGTAGGCGTTCACGGCCCGGCCGGAGGCGGCCAGGTCACCGACCTTCGACGCCCCGGCGACCAACCAGACGGCGGCGAGGCCGAGGCGGGCCGCCGTGCTGAGCCAGGGGCGCACGGCCGCCCAACGGCCGGCCCGGATGGGGGGTGCGGTCATGGTCATTTGTCGTCCCGTCTGCTCCGGAAGTTCCGGGCTCAACCGGTGAGGGCGTCGCCGACGGCCTCGACCAGCTCGTCGCGGGCCCGGGCGACGCGGGAGCGGATGGTGCCTACCGGCACCCCCTCGACGTCGGCGGCCTCGGCGTACGACAGGCCGAGCAGTTGGGTGAGCACGAACGCCGCCCGTCGCTCGGGGCTCAGCCGGCGCACGAGGTCGGCGGCGCCGAGCTGCCCGGCCGGGTCGGGATGCGGACGGTCGGTGTACGCGTTCGCGGCCAGCCGCTCGTCGAGACGGCGACGCCGGATCACCGTCCGCAGGTGGTCGGCGCAGGCCCGCCGGGCGATGCCGAGCAACCAGGTGCGGACACTGGACCGGCCCTCGAACGCCGGCAGGGCCCGAAACGCCCGCAGGTACGTCTCCTGGGTGAGGTCGTCGGCGCTGTCCGGGCCCACCAGGACGGCCGCGAAGCGCCACACCTCGGCCTGGGTCAGCCGGACGAACACGGCCTGGGCTGCGGCGTCACCGGCGCGCGCGCTCAGGGCCGACTCGGTCGCCGGGTCCCGGGCGACGTCACCTGTCGCACCGGCGGCACCGGAGTCACGCGGGACGGGGATCACGACACACCAGGCTACGCGCCGCCGGGTGTGACGTCAGGGTCCTTCGGCCCTTGGATGGTCTGCGCCACGTCGGGAACTTTTCCCCGCCGCCGGCCGACTACCTGCTCATGACACGCGACCTCTCCTGCGCGGCGCTGGCGGCTGGCCGCAGGTGAGCCGATCCTCCGCCTCGGGTCGCCGACATCCAGGTCCGTCGGCGACCATGGCCGGCATGACTGTCGCACCCCGCCGCTGGATCGCCCGGCTGGCCGCCGCCGCCGGCCTCCTGGTCACCGTCGTCGCCCTGTTGATCGCGCCAGCCACCCCGGCCAGCGCCCACGCGGTGCTGTCGAGCAGCAGCCCGGCCGCCTCGTCGGTGGTGCCGAGCGGGCCGGCCGAGGTGGTGCTCACCTTCAGCGAGTCGGTCCGCAAGGTCCCCGACAAGATCCGGGTCATCGCGCCGGACGGCGCCCGGGCCGACCGGGGCGAGCCGTCCTTCGAGGGCGCCGTGGTCACCATTCCGGTCGACCCGGCCGGTCAGCGCGGCACCTACCTGGTGACCTTCCGGGTGATCTCCGCCGACAGCCACCCGGTCTCCGGCGCGTTCACCTACTCGGTGGGCGCGCCGTCGGCGCCGCCGGTCGATTCCGGCAACGACAGTCGCGCCGACCCGGTGGTGGAGAACGCCGTGAAGGTGGCCCGTTTCCTCGGCTACGCCGGCCTGGTGCTGCTGGTCGGGCCGGCGCTGGTGCTCGCCGCGCTGTGGCCGCGCCGGCTCTCCCGGCGGGGTCCCACCCGGCTGGCCTGGGTGGGTCTCTCGCTGGTGGCCGTGGCCACCCTCGCCGACCTGTGGTTGCAGGTGCCCTACACCGCCGGTGGTGGCCTCTTCGAGGTGACCGGCGAGGGGTTCGGCAGCGTGTTCGGCAGTGCCTTCGGTGCCGCCCACCTGGTCCGGCTCGGCCTGTTGGCGGCCTCGGCGTTCCTGCTGCGCCCGCTGCTGGCCCGCCCGGCCGGCCGGGCCGACGCGATCATCCTGGCCGTGCTCGGCGGGGCGGCCCTGTTGACCTGGCCGCTGGCCGGGCACCCGGCGGCCTCCCCGGCGCCGGCGGTCTCCGTGGTGGTCGACGCGGTGCACCTGGGCAGCATGGCGGTCTGGCTGGGCGGCCTGCTGATGCTCGCCGTCTTCCTGCTGCACCAGGCCGACGAGCGGGAGTTGGGCGCGATCCTGCCGATCTGGTCACGCTGGGCGGCGCTCGCCGTGTCGGCCCTGCTGCTAGCCGGCACCGTCCAGGCGCTGATCGAGGTGGCCACCCCGGACGCCCTGTTCAACACCACGTACGGGCGGCTGCTGCTCGCCAAGATCGGGCTGTTCGCGATCGTGATCGCCGTGGCCGCGTACTCCCGGCAGTTGGTCCGTCGACGCACGGCGGCCCAGCGACCGGCGCCGGTGCGCCGGGCGGTCCTGGTCGAGTTGGCCGTCACAGTGGTGGTGCTGGGGCTGTCGGCGACGCTTGTGCAGACCACGCCCGCCCGCACCGCCGTGGCCGGGCCGTCCGGCACCCAGGCCGGGCTCTTCTCCACCACCCTGACCAGCTCGCTGTTCACCCTCCAGGTCGAGCTGGACCCGGCCGAGCGGGGCAACAACTCGGTGCACCTGTACGCGTACACCAAGGACAACCAGCCGCAGCCGGTGGCGGAGTGGCGGGCGACCGCCGCGCTGCCCTCGGCCGGGATCGAGCCGATCGAGCTGCCGCTGCTGCCGCTGACCGACAACCACTCCTACGGCGACATCAGCCTGCCGGCCGCCGGCGACTGGCAGTTGAAGATCACCGTTCGCACGTCCGACATCGACCAGGCCACGGTGACCGCCACCGTGCCCATCCGTTAGAGAGGTTCCCCAAGCCCATGACCCGTTTCCGGCGTACCGCAACCGCCGCTGCCGCCCTGGCGTTCACCGCCGTCGCCACCGCCGTGCTCGGCTTCGCCGGGCCGGCGTCCGCCCACGTGACGGTGAACCCGAAGGAGGCGACCCAGGGCGGCTACGCCCGGGTGGCGTTCCGGGTGCCCAACGAGAGCGACACCGCGTCGACCACCAAGCTGGAGGTCGTGCTGCCGGAGAACGCGCCGATCGGCTCGGTGTCGACCATCCCGGTGCCCGGCTGGACGGTGGCGACGGAGAAGCGCAAGGTGGACCCGCCGATCGACGTGCACGGCAGTCAGCTCACCGAAGCGGTCTCCAAGATCACCTGGACGGCGACCGGTGACGCGGCGGTCAAGCCGGGCCAGTTCCAGGAGTTCGGCGTCTCCATGGGGCCGCTGCCGAAGGTCGAGTCCATGGTCTTCAAGACCCTGCAGACGTACTCGGACGGCAACATCGTGCGCTGGATCGACGAGCCGCAGCCGGGCGGCGAGGAGCCGGAGAAGCCCGCTCCGGTGCTCACCCTCACCGCCGCGGGGCCGTCGGCGTCGGCCGCCCCGGCCGCTACGGCCGTCGCCGCGGCAGACGATGACGACGACGAGAGCGAGGGCACCGCGATCGGCCTCGGCATCGCCGGCCTGGTCGCCGGCCTGGCCGGTCTGGTGCTCGGCGGGCTCGCGTTCGCCCGGACCCGCCGGGGCCCGGTCGTCAAGCCCTGACCCCGTCGCTCACCCGCTGGCCCGCCGGACAATCCGGCGGGCCAGCGTGCTTCCCGGGACCGAAGTCGGCCGTGCCGTGGATATCCCCTGATCAGCCGGTGTACGTCGGTAAGGTCGGCCGGGTATCTGGCTACGGAGGGGGACGCTGCGAATGCGGTTCGTGCGGGTGATCACCGGATTGCTGCTGTTGGTCATCGGGATTCCGGCGCTGTTCGCCGGCGGCGGGCTGTGGCTCGTCACCCGGCACGCCGACCCCGGTGGGACCTTCGCCGCCCGGTTCGAGACGGTCCGCACACCCGGCCACGCGGTCGTGGTCACCGATCTCGACCGGCTGCTGCGGCGGGAGGCGCCCTTCGCGCGTGGCGCGCAGACCCGCCTGCGGCTCGACGCCCGTACGCCCGACGGCCCGGCCTTCGTGGGGCTGGCGCCCACCGCCGAGGTGCGCCGGTGGCTGGAGTCCGTGCCGTACGCCTCGGTCCGCCGGGTGGCGTTGGCCCGAGGTCCGCTGCCGGTTCGCACGGACCCGGCGGTCCCGGCGGCGGCCCCGACCGCCGGTGCGGCCCCCACCCCGCTCGGTCGCCCGTTCTGGGTACGCGAGGGTGTCGGCACCCTCGAGTGGAGCGCCGACGAGCTGAGCGGCGAGTCGATGAGCCTGGTGGTGATGCGCCCGGACGGTCGCGCCGACCTGAGCCTGGATCTGCGCGCCGAGTTGCGTGCGGGTTGGGTCGGCCCGGTCACCTGGGGCCTGCTGGCGGCGGGGGTGCTGCTGGTGGCGTGCGCGGTGCTGCTCCTGCTGCGCCCGCCGCGTCCCCGCGAGGTGGTCTTCGTGGTCGAACCGGACCAGGTGCCGGTGCTCGCCGGCCGGCTCGGGGTCACGTCGCTCAGTGGCCTGGGCGCCCGGGATCCCGGGTCGTCCCCGCCGCTGCCGGCGGTGCGACAGCTCGCCCCGGTCGGCTCCGGCGCGGCCGAGTGGCCCCGCTCGGCGATCGGTGCGGAACCGGCCCGGCCGGTCACCCTCGCCGACCTGGACGCTCCGGCGCGGCTGCCCCGGCCGCCGGAGGTGGCGTTGAGCCTGGCGTGGCCGCCCACCGGCACCGAGCCCACGGCACGGCCGGTGCGGACGGACTGAAGCGGCGAGTGGCCCTCCGCGCTGCCGACGCGGAGGGCCACTCTCACCGGGGGATCGGTGCTACCCGAGCGACGCTTGAGGTAGGTGAGTCCAGATTAGCGCCGATGGTGGCTACTGGGGACTTGTGTCCATTTGGTGCGACTTTTCCTCAGTCCGGATCGGGCGGGCCACCCGGACCGGCAGGACCACCAGCAGCAGCAGGCTGAGCAGCACGTAGCCGTTGCGCAGCACGAAGTCCACCGGGTCGTCGGTGCGGACCGGTGCCACCCCCCAGTCGTGGAACGACACCACGCCGTAGATGATCACTGCGGCGGTGCCCACGGCGAGCCCGGCGAGCCACCGCCGTCGGCGGAACTCCTCCGGCCGGTTCGCGCTCAACGCCGCATCGGCGAGCAGCACCACCGCCGGCACGAACCAGTAGATGTGGTGGGTCCAGGTGATCGGGCTGACCAGAGCGCCGACCAGACCGGTCAGGGTCAGGCCGGTCAGCGCGTCACCGGCACGCGCGGCGCGGACCGCCCGCCACAGGCCGTAACCGGCCACCACCACGACCACCAGCAGCCACAGCAGCCGGTCCGGCTTCTCCGGCGCGGTGAACCGGCTGAGCAGCCCGAAGAGCGACTGGTTGCCGGTGTAGTCGGTGCGACCCACCCGGTCGTTGTCCCACAGCTCCTGCGTCCAGAACCGCCACGAGTCCCCGGGCGCGACCGCCGCCGCGAGCAGGGTCGCCGCCGCCGCCGTCGCGCTCGCCACCGCGGCGGCCCGCCACCGTCGGGTGGCCAGCAGGTACACGATGAAGATGCCCGGGAAGAGCTTGAGCGCCGTCGCCAGCCCCACGCCGACCCCGGCCCAGCGCCGCGCCTGCGGTACGGCGAACAGCAGGTCGGCCAGGATCAGCACGACCAGCAGCATGTTGATCTGCCCGAACGTGATCGTCTCGCGGGTGCTCTCCACCGCCAGCACCAGCAGCACGGCCACGGTCAGGGTGAACGTTCGCGGCAGGTGGTGCCGGGCGATCACCGGCGTCACCAGCCACCGGGTGGTCACCACCACGGCCACCACCGTGAGCACCGTGAAGATCACCACGGTGGCGCCGAGCCGGATCAGCCCGAACGGCCACAGCAGCAGCGCGCTGAAGGGTGGATACGTGAAGTACAGCTCACCCTGCACCCGGTCCGGCTGGACGTAGTCGTAGAGCGGGTGGCCCGCCGTCCACCAGTCCATCGCCGACATGTAGATCTTCAGGTCGAAGAAGTTGTGCACCAGACCGGGCAGGTAGAGCGCCGGCAGCACGGCGATCAGCGCCACGATCGCGACGAGCCGACGGACCGTACGGCCACCGGGATCGTCGTCGGTGACGGCGGGTGGTGCGACGGGTTCGGCTGGCACTTGAGAAACCCTAGCGGTCCGTCCGGTCCAGAGCGCGCAGCCGTGGGGCGTGGGCTGCGCGTAGGCTGTCCCGGTGGCTGATCTCCTCGTCTGGATCGACTGTGAGATGACCGGGTTGGACCTTGGCAGTGACAAGCTGATCGAGGTCGCGGCACTGGTCACCGACCCCGACCTCAACGTGCTGGGTGATGGTGTCGACGTGGTGATCCACGCCGACGAGGCCGCGCTGGAGGCGATGCCGGAGATCGTCCAGACCATGCACGCCAAGTCCGGCCTCACCGAGGAGGTCCGCCGCTCGGCGGTCACCCTGGCCGAGGCCGAGGACCGGGTGCTGGAGTACATCAGCACCTTCGTCAAGGACCCGCGTACCGCGCCACTGTGCGGCAACTCGATCGCCACCGACCGTGGCTTCATCGCCCGGGACATGCCCCGCCTCGACGCGCACCTGCACTACCGCATGATCGACGTCTCGTCGATCAAGGAACTCTGCCGCCGCTGGTACCCCCGGGTGTACTTCGGTCAGCCGCAGAAGGGCCTGGCGCACCGGGCGCTCGCCGACATCCGGGAGAGCATCCGGGAGCTGGAGTACTACCGGCGCACCATCTTCGTCCCGCTGCCCGGCCCGGACGTCGAGACCGCCAAGGCCATCGCCGCCGACCTCTGACGGCGCCTGCCCCGGACGGCGCTCGCCGGCCCCTGCTGTCGGTGCTCGGCGCGGTCGGCGGGGAACCCGCTGGACGCCGTGAGCGGTGGTGTGGCTATTATTGGTCCGCACCCCGCCCGGGGCGATCGACCGGGCGTCGGAGGCGTGGTGGCTGTAGCTCAGTTGGCAGAGCACCGGGTTGTGGTCCCGGTTGTCGTGGGTTCAATTCCCATCAGTCACCCCAGTTCCAACTCAGGCCCCCTCCACGAGGGGGCCTGAGTTGTTTTTCTGTCACGCGACTGGGTGATCGACTCCAGGTCGCCGATCTGGGGGTGTTCGGCCGTCCGGACACCCCAACCTCGCCGACCTGGAGTGGATCAACCGCTGGGTCGGGGAGTCGCACGCGAAAGCCCCCTCCGTGGAGGGGGCTTTCGTCGTTCTGGCAGCTCAGGCGGTCGGCGTGGCGGACGGGGTGACGGCGCCGTCCGGGGTCGGCGAAGCGTCCGGGTCGGCCGGCGGCTCGTACGGCAGGGCGCTGCCCTTGACGTACTCGTCCCAGCTCATGTTCCAGTCGGTCCAGCCGTTGCCGTTCTGGAGCTTGCGCTCGGTGCCCTTGACCGTGATCGGGTCGCCGATCTGGGTGTTCTTGAACAGCCAGTCGCCGTTGGCCATCGACACGTTCACGCAGCCGTGCGAGACGTTGACGCTGCCCTGCTGCCCCTCGGACCAGGGGGCCGCGTGGATGAACTCGCCACCCCAGGTGAGCCGCTGCGCGAAGTCGATCTTGGTGCGGTAGCCCTCCTCGGGGCCCAGCTCCTCCATCGTGTCGAACACGGTCTTGCGCAGTTTCTCGATCACGACCATCGTCCCGCTGGACGAGGGGGTGCTCTTCTTGCCCAGGCTGACCGGGATGGTCTTGATCACCGAGCCGTCGCGGGTCACCGTCATCCGCTTGGTCTTGTTGTCCACGGTCATGATCAGCGACGAGCCGATCTTGACGTCCACGGAGAGGTCCGAGCGGCCGTAGTAGCCGTCACCCATCGGCAGGCCGCCGGCCTGAACGCGGTAGGAGACCTTGCTGTTCGCCTTCCAGAACTCCTTCGGCCGGTACCGGATCTCGGTGGGGCTGACCCAGTGCCAGATGCCCTCCTGGGCCGGCGTCGAGGTCACCGTCATCCGGCGCTGCACGTCGTCGCGGTAGTCCTCCGGAACGGCACGGCTGAACTTCACGATCAGCGGCATCCCGACGCCGACCACCTGGTTGTCGCCGAGGAAGCTGCTCACCCGTACCTGCTTGTCGGGCTTGGCCATCGTGGTGAAGGTGCTGGTCGCGGTGGCCGGCCGGCCGTCGTCGCCGGTGGCGGTGACCGTGGCGGTGTAGCTGGTGGCGTACTCCAGCGCCCCGTTCGGAAGCCACGTCTTGCCATCCTTGGCGAGGGTGCCCTCGACCGCCTTGCCGGACGCGTCCTTGAGGTCGACGGTGGTCTCCTCGGCGTCCTTCGTGGTGAAGGTGATGCCGGTGGACGCCGGCACGTCCTTGGCGTCCGCCGCCGGCTCGCTGATGGTCGCCGCCGCCTTGGGGGCCGGGCTCTCGTCGCCGCCCTGCCACGAGGACGGCTTGCCGCCGTCGCCGTTGGTGCAGGCGGAGGTGAAGGCCAGCGCCACGGCGAGCAGCCCCGCCGCGAGCACGCGGCGTCGCCCACGGGGCCGGATCAGCTGGTCCTGGCTAGCTCGCATGATGTCCTCACAGTCGTGGTCCCTGACCCATCGTCTCCTAATGACGCGCCAGAACCGGCCTCGGTTGCCGAGGGTGAACCGGAACACGCCGATCAGGATGCCGGAATCTTGGTACCATCCGGCGTTTCGTGATTCGGGCTCGTCTTTGTGCCGGGACTGAGGGTCGCCGCCGCCGTCGTCACGGCGCGGGCAGTGCAAGGGTACGCGCCGGCCTGTGCCATCGGCAGGGCCGGCGCAAAGGAGCCGAACCGTCAGAGCGCCGGGCCGGACCCACCCTTGGGCACCGGCAGAGCGCTGCCCTTCACGAACTCCGACCAGCTCAGGCTCCATGCCGTCCAGCCGTTGCCGGCGACGATCTTGCGCTCGGTGCCCTTGATCGTGATCGGATCGCCGATCCGCGTCTTGTCGAACAGCCACTTGGCGTTCGCCGTCGACACGTTCACGCAGCCGTGCGAGACGTTGGACCGCCCCTGCACATGCTCCGACCAGGGCGCGGCGTGGATGTACTCGCCACCCCAGGTGAGCCGCTGAGCGAAGTCGATCTCGGTGACGTAGCGGTTGGCCGGGTCCGGGTCGTCGCGGGTGTCGAAGACCGTGGACTCCTTCTTCTCCATCACGACCATCGTCCCGCTCGACGACGGGGTGCTCTTCTTGCCCAGGCTCACCGGGATGGTGCGCGACAGCGCACCGTTCTCGTACACCGACATCTTCTTCGTGGCGTTGTCGACCTTCATCACGAACGACCGGCCGATCTTGGCGGTGGCCTTGCGGTCGACGTCGCCGTACTTGCCGTTGCTCAGCGGCACGCCGGCCAGCGCGATCCGCACGGTGATGGTGGTGCCCGGCTGCCAGTACTCCGGTGCGCGGTAGTAGGCCTGGGTGCCGTTGTCGACCCAGTGCCAGGCGCCCGGCTGCGGCGGGTCGGTCTTGACGAACATCCGCTTCTGGACCGCGGCCCGGTCCTTCTTCGGGATGCCCGGGTGGAACTCGGTGACCACCGGCATGGCGACCCCGTAGCTCTTGTCGTCGAAGAGGTACAGGCCGGACCCGATGGTCGACTTCGGCTTGGCCATCGTGGTGAAGGTGCTGGTGCCCTGGCTGGTCGTGCCGTCGGGCCCGGTAGCGTTCACCGTGGCGGTGTAGTTGGTGCCGTACTTCAGGGGAGCGGACGGCACCCAGGCGGAGCCGTCGGTGCGCAGCTTGCCCTCCACCGCACCCCCGCCGGCCGCGGCCAGGGTGACTGAGGCGACCTTGCCACCGTCCGGGAGCTTGGCGCTGATCTCCGTGCTCACGGGCTTGTTCTTCGTGCCGTTGGCCGGGCTCAGCGTCAGTGCCGGCCCGCTGGGCGCGTTCGACGCACCCGGGGCTGACGGCGCAGCCGATTCGGGTACGGCACTTGCATCTGTCGACGTCCCGCCGACGAATTCCGGCTTCTTCTGCTCGTCGCCGCACCCGGTCAGTGCCAGCGACGCCGCCAAGGTCAGAGCGCCCACCACCGCCCCGGCTCGCGTGAACCGTGCCATCCCCACCTCTGTTCTCGCGTACCTGGCGGACATCGTGCCCCATCAGTGCCCCGACCCATGCCCCTGCCCCGGAGCTGGCGGTCGGTTTATGACTGTATGTCCCTTAAGCTCGACCGAAGGGGGGAGTCGGGTAACCGGATTGGAGCCCGAGTTGGCGGGGTGCTAATGTTCTCTCCGTTGCCGACGAGCGCCGCTAGCTCAACTGGCAGAGCAGCGGACTCTTAATCCGCGGGTTCGGGGTTCGAGTCCCTGGCGGCGCACCAACGAGCAAGGCCCTGATCTGGTGTTCACACCAGGCCGGGGCCTTTTTCGCGTACGTTGCGGTCGGCGCGGGCGACCTGCCGGGCGCAACCGGGCCCGTCGGTGTCGTCCTGCTCGGAGACGCCGGTGCTCACCTCGACCGGGGCTACCCGTTCCTGAGATCATGTCGCGATGCGGGGACCGGCATGAGCATCACGTCCGTCATCAACTACAAGGGCGGGGTCGGTAAGACCACGATCACCATGAACCTCGGCGCCGAGCTCGCCGCCCGTGGCCGCAAGGTGCTGCTGATCGACTTGGACCCGCAGGCCAGCCTCACCTTCTCGTTCTATCCGGCCGCCGAGTGGGAGACCGACCTCGCGTACGAGAGGACCATCCTGCAGTGGTTCGGCTCGGTGCTTGCCGACGAGCCCACCGGCGCGCTGCACCCGTACGTGCTCACCCCGGAGCCGGTCAACGCGCTGCTGCCCGACGGCGGCCGGCTCGACCTGATCGCCTCCCACCTTCAGCTCGTCGACGTAGATCTGGACCTCGCCGCGGCCCTCGGCGGGTCACGCTTTCAGCACGGCAGCCCGCATTTCCTGCCGCTGCACCGAGCGCTCGCCGACGCGCTCGCCACCGACGAGTTCGCCGGGTACGACGACATCCTGATCGACTGCGCGCCCAACTTCACCATGGTCACCCGGACGGCCATCGTGGCCAGTGAACACATCCTGACCCCGGCGAAGCCCGACTACCTGTCCACACTCGGCATCGACTACCTGCGCAGCAAGGTCTCCGAGCTGGTCCGCGATTTCAACCGGGTGGCCGCCCCCGGCCCGACCATCGACCCGCAGTACCTGGGCGTGGTGTTCACTATGATCCAGTACGCCGCGGGTGGTCCGATCACCGCGTCCCGCAACTACATGCGGCTCACCGACAACCTGGAGGTCCCGGTGTTCCGGCAGACCATCCGGGAGAACAAGACCCTGTTCGGCACGGCCGGTGAACGGCACCTGCCCGCCGTGCTGGTGCCGAACGCCAACGACAAGGTGCAGTACGAGCTCCAGCAGCTGGCCAGCGAGTTCCTGGCCCGCACCCGCCCCTAGAAGGAGAGCCACCGGTGTCCGACCCCGCCGACCTCGCCCACGCCGTACTCCTGCGGGTGGCGGAGTTCGTCCGCGCGCTGCCCGCCGACCAGCTCGCCGCCCTGGCCGACGGCGCGGCGAAGCTCGCCGTCGTCGACAAGGCCCGGCCCGCCGTCCGGACGACGACGGCGGCTTCGGCCGGCGTGGACACCAACCGGGTCCGCACCGACCTCGCGGCGATCGGCGACCGGGCGGCCGGCGCCCGCTACCTCGCCGACCTGAAGCTCACCGTGGTGAAGCTGCGGGCGCTGGCCAGGGAGCTGGGCATCGCGGTGCCCAGCAAGGCCAAGAAGGCCGACATCGAGCAGGACATCCTGCAGTGGACGGTGGGCCGACGGCTGGATTCGGCCGCCATCAGCCGTCCGTCGGCCGCCCGGAACTGACCGCGTCCTCCGGCAGCAGGCTGGCCCGCAGCTCGGCCAGCACGTCGGCCCAGAACGCCGGCGGCGCCGCGCCGCGGAGCTGACCGGCGAGATGTTCGGCAAGCCGGTGAGCCTCCCGCCGGGTGAACGTCGCGTCCGCCGGGTCGTCCATCGACGGCCGGGGCCGGACTGGCGCGTCCAGCGGCACCGGGTCGCCCGTGCAGACGATGTCCAGGTGCCCGGTCGTGCGAGTCAGCGCCACGTACAGCAGCCGGTGGCCGCGTTCGTCACTGGCCACGATCTCCACCGGTTCGACCACCACCACCGCGTCGAACTCCAGGCCCTTGGCCTCCTGCGGGCTGATCAGGTTGACCGCGCCGCCCAACTCGCCCCGGTCGGCGCTGCTCCAGGTCATCCCGTTCGCGGCCAGCGCCGCCTCGACCGGTCGCCGCTGCCGGGGCGGGCAGACGATGCCGACGAACCGGCCGGCTTCGGCGTGCCCCCGCGCCACCGTGACCGCCCGGCCGGCCAGCTCGGCCAGGCCCACCCGGTGCACGCCGGTGTCCGCCGGCCCGTCCCGGACCACTTCCACCGGTGTCACGCCCGGCGCGGCCACCGGCAGCAGCGGCGCCGCCGTCTCGTACGCCTGGCGGGGTACGCGGTAGCCGTACCGCAGGGGGGTGATCCTCGCCGGGTGCACGGTCGGCAGGTGGGTGAGCACCTCGTCCCACGAGTCGCGCGCCCAGTTGCCGGTGGACTGGGCGAGGTCACCGACGACCGTCAGCGACCCGGTGGCGCTGCGTCGGGCCACCGCGCGCAACTGCATTGGGGACAGGTCCTGTGCCTCGTCGACCACCACGTGCGCGTACCGCCGGCCCGGCCCGTCGATCAGGTGCGCCAGCTCGTCCAACAGCGGCAGGTCCGCTGCCGACCAGGTCTCCCGGGACAACCGGTCCGCGCCACGCCGGTGCAGCGCAGCCACCTCCGCCGGGGTGAACTCGTCCCCGGCGGCTGCCCGCAGCCGCGCGGTGGAGCCCAGCAGGTCACGCAGGAAGCCGGCCGGGGTCTGCGGTGGCCAGAGCCGGTCGGTGAGATTGCCGACCGCCTCCGAACGGGCCGGGTCCAGCCCGGTCCGGGCGGCGACCAGGGCGGTGAGCCGGTCGCGCAGCAGCCCACGGCGGCCCCCGTACGGCAGGGTCGCCGCCCGTGCCGCGGCGAGCGCCTCGGCCACTTCGACACCGGGCAGGGTGACGAAACGGCCGCCGACCAGCAGCCGCTCGGCCGGGTCCGGGGCGCCGATCCGGGCGTCCAGCGCGCGGGCCAGTAGACCCGCCATCCGGGCCTCGCCCTTGATCCGGGCGACCGCGTCGGGCTCGGTGCGGCCCCGCGGCACATCCGGGCCGAGCCGGCCGACGTCGCGCAGTTCCACCCCGTCGTCGCCCAGCGTCGGCAGCACCTGGCCGATGTACCGGACGAAGGTCGGGTGCGGCCCGACCACCAGCACATCCTGCGCCGACATGTCGTCCCGGTGCTGGAACAGCAGCCAGGACACCCGGTGCAGTGCCACGGCGCTCTTGCCGGTGCCGGGACCACCCTCGATCACCAGCACCTGGTCGCGCGGGGCGCGGATCAGGGCGAACTGGGCGGCCTGAATGGTGGCCACGATGTCCCGCATGGTGCCGGTACGCCCCCGGGCCAGATCGGCCAGCAGTTGCGCGTCCACCGCCTCGGCGATCTCGGCGAGGATGGTGTCGGCGACCTCCTCGATCGTGTTCCCGGCGCAGATGAAGGCGCGCTTGCGACGTACCCCCGCTGGGTTTTCCGGGGTGGCCTCGAACCAGCCTGCGGCGGCCGGCGCTTGCCAGTTGACCACCAGCACCTCGCCCTCGGCGTCCCGGATCAGGTGCCGCCCGACGTACCAGGTGTCGCCCGTCTCTGCGTCCACCCGGCCGAACGCCACCGCTTCGTCCGTCGCACCCAACGCCCGCTGCGCCGCGTCGGCGTACCGCCGCAGGTGCGCGGCGGCGCCGGAGTGGGCCGCGGCGGACGGCAGGTGCCGCAGGTCATCGCGACGTCGGTTCCGGTGCGCCGCCGCCGCATCGAAGTACGCCTGCTCGGCGGCGATCTCGGCAGCCCTGGACGTCACGCACCCTCCCCACACCCGAGCCGGCCCGTGGGACCGACGGGATTCGATCCGGTTACCGTACCGGTCGGGTCCGACTCCGCGTCGGCCGTGGATGGACACCCACCGTCCTTGCCCGAGCCGCGATACTGGGGCCGTGTCGAGTCTTCGTCGAGTGCTCAGTGCGATTCGTGGCGCCCACCGGGCACGCTGGCTGCGCCGCGCCCTGCTGGTGGCGGCGCTCGGGGCGGTGTTGGCCGGCGCGGTCACCGGGGGCAGCGTGGTGTGGGTCCGCTCTGGCGCGGAGGGCCGGACCTTCACCGTCGAGGACGTTCCCGAGGCGCCGGTGGCCCTGGTGCTGGGCGCCCAGGTCGACCCCGGCGGGCAGCCGTCGGCGTTCCTGGCCGCCCGGCTGGAGATCGCGCGGCAACTGCTCACGGCCGGCAAGGTCCATGCCATCCTGGTCTCCGGTGACCACATGAACTGGGGGTACGACGAGCCGGGCGCAATGCGGCAGTGGCTGGTCGACCGGGGGGTGCCCGACCAGAAGGTGGTGCTCGACCACGCCGGCTTCGACACGTACGACTCCTGCGCCCGGGCCAGGCAGATCTTCGGGGTGCGCCAGGCCACCGTAGTCACCCAGTCCTTCCACCTGGACCGGGCTGTCACGCTCTGCCGGGCCCTCGGCGTCGAGGCCAACGGCGTGGGCGACGAGACGGCCAAGCGGTACGCGCCGCTGTGGCGCCGGGGCGTCGCGCGCGAGTACGGCGCCGCCGACAAGGCGGCGTGGGACGTGCTGTCCGGGCGTGACCCGGTGTACCTGGGCCGGTACGAGACAGGCGTCGACGACGCCCTGCGAGGCTGAACCGGCGGCGCGCCACCCAGCGCGAGGGGCAGTGACGGGGGGCGCACGGCGGCACGATCGACGTCACGAGCCGCCTCGACCGCGGCACGCTGTTCGCCATCACGTTCCCCTCGTCGTCCCAGCCTCTCGCCGACGCCGCACAGCCAGCGCAGACGACCGACAGACGGCCCCGACCGTCCTGTCCGGACGGCCAGGGCGGGCCCGTCAGGCCGGGTCCGTGGCCCGCAGTCGTGGCCACCGCTGCTCGGTCCAGGCCCGCAACAGCCACTCCACCGGTCCGTACCGGAACCGGACCAGCCACACCGCGCTGGCGGCGAGCTGCACGCCGTAGATCGCGACCGCGATGAGGAGGACGACCGGAGGTGCGACGGCACCGGCGAGACCCAACCCGACGCCGGTGAAGACCAGTACGCAGAGCAGCGACTGGCCCCGGTAGTTCGACAGGGACATCCGTCCGGCCGGCGCGAGGACGGCGACCACCCGCCGTCCCCGGTCGGTCTGAAAGAACTCCAGGAGGGTGGCGGCGTACGCGGCCGCGAGCAGCGGCGCGGTGAGTATGCCCACCGTCAGTCCGGTCAGGTTGGCGGTGCCCCCACCCGAGGCGAAGACCACCGCACCGGCCAGGCCTATCGGATAGCCCAGCTGCTGCACCCGACGCAGGAGCCGCCGGTTCCCGACGACGTCGGTGAGGAGCCGGCGAGCGCGAGGACGAAACCGATTCCGCCGGTCAGCAGTACGGCGGCGCGCAGGGCGGTCCCGACGGCGACTCTTCGCATGGCGAGCAGGACCAGGCCGAGCAGTGCGTACGTGGTCAGGATGTCGCTCTGGAACAACAGCACCGCGTGCAGGATCCCGAGCACGAAGAGCCCGGCCAGCCGTCGCCGGAACCGGGGAGCGAAGTCGACGCCCCGCCGAGCGGCGGAGTCGAGCTGAAGCGTGAAGCTGTAGCCGAACAGGAAGGAGAAGAGCAGGTACGCCTTCATCGCGAGGAGCGCCTCAACCACCCACCGGGCCGCCTGGTCGCCCCACGAGTCGTGGGCGGGATCGGGGACCAGATGGAAGGGGTAGCCGGAGGCGAAGAAGGCGATGTTGACAACCAGGATGAGGAGCAGCGCCACGGCGCGCAGCGCGTCGACGTCGGCGATCCGGGAGAACGTCCCGGGCGACCCGTCATCCACGACTGGCGGGTCTTCGATGGAGAACGTCACGCGACCAACCCGTGGCGAACAGGAGATCGTTTCGATGGCTCCTCTGTGACGCTATGAAACGGCCTGTCCAGGTGACAGCCGGTGAGCGGGAAGGTCGCCGGTGGGGCAGGCCCTACCCCCGGGGTGGAAGGTGGAACGAATGCCGGCGAACCGACCGGCCGGGATGGCTACTGCCGCTTCGGGAGCAGCAACTCTTCGTGGTCGAGTTCCCGCTCCAGGACCCGCAGTTCCTCGTCCGGCAGCCGACCGGAGTCCCGCCAGCGCACCAACTCCTCGCGCTGCGCGTCGAGGGCCGTGCGGCGGACCCGCAGCGCCGTCTCGTACTGCGGGGAGGTGGGTAGCTCTTCTGACCCGCTCTGCTCGAGCAGGTCGAGTCGCCCGCGGTAACGCGCCAGGCGGGCCAGCAACTGGGTCCGGGTGGTGTTGACGGCCACCGTGCTGTCCGGCTCGGCGGCGGCGACCTCGTCGAGGCGGGCCAGGGCGGCCTCCACCGCCGCCGAACGGGCCTCGTTGCGTACGCGGGCCTGGTCCGTCTCGTTGGCGCGCAGGCCGAGCATCCGCACGAGCGGTGCGAAGGTCAGGCCCTGCCCGACGAGCGTGACGAGCACGACCACGAAGGTGCAGAACAGCAGGAGGTCGCGGTCGGGGAAGGGTGACCCGTCGTCGGTGGTCAGCGGCAGTGTGAAGATCGCAGCCAGGCTGATGACGCCGCGCGTACCGGACCAGCTCAGCGCCACCACCTCCCGGGAGGTGAGGCGGCGGGCGTTGCGGTCGGCCCGGGCTATCTGCCGTGCGGTGCTCGGCTCGTCGGTGTCGTCCTGCTCGGAGATGCCACCCAGGCGGGTGTGCAGGGAGCGGGGGAGCGACTGCGTCATCACCAGCCAGGCGGGGCGCAGGAGCAGCACCACGCCCACGGACACCGCGACGGCGATGACGATGGTCGACGTGTCGTACTGGCGCAGTCCCTTGACGACCTCCGGAAGCTGCTGGCCGATCAGCAGGAAGACGAAGCCTTCGAGGAGGAAGTCGACCAGCCGCCACACGGCGCTGGTCTGCAGCCGGGCGGCCCCGGACCCGACCTGCGGCGTCTGGTGACCGACGATCAGCCCGGCGATCACCACGGCGAGCACGCCGGAGACGTGCAGCGCCTCGCCCAGCAGGTAGGCCACGAACGGTGTCGCCAGCGAGATCGCGTTGGACAGCAGCGGGTCCGCGGTGAGAGGTCGGGCCAGCCGTTTCGCCCAGGCGACGGCCGCACCCACAGCGACGCCACCGACTGCCGCCAGCACGAACTGCGCGACGGCGGCGGGGAACGAGAACGTCCCGCCGACGGCGGCGGCCACCGCCACGCTGAGCATCGTCAGCGCCGTCGCGTCGTTCAGCAGCCCCTCGCCCTGAATGATCGTGACCATCTTCGGGGGCAGGTTGACGCGCCGGCCCACCGCCAGGGCGGCCACCGGGTCGGGCGGAGCTATCGCGGCGCCGACCGCGATTCCGGCGGCGAGCGTCGCCCCGGCGACGAACAGGTGGAACCCGATGCCGACGAGTACTCCGGTGAGAAGCACCAGGACGACGGACAGGCTGACCACGATGCGCAGGTTCCGCCGGATGTCCAGCAGCGAGGAGTCCAGTGCGGCGCTGTAGAGCAGCGGCGGCAGCACGACCATGAGCACCAGCTCGGGGTCGAGGCTGACGTTGGGGCCGGGGAGCAGCGCGTACGCGATGCCGATGAGCGGCAGCAGCGCCGCCGCCGGCAGGCCGGTGCGCGACGCCACCCACCGCACGGCGACGATGACCGCGACGGCAGCGAGCACGAACAACACCATCGAATGGGCGCTCACCTGGTGACGTCCCCCTGGATCGGCGCGCGGCGCGGGCCGCACCAGCAGTGACGAGCGTACCCGCTAGATCAACCCAGCCCCGGTCGGCGTTGGGGGTGACCCGGCCGGGTCCGCTGGCCGGTATTGCTCGCCCATAGGTGTACGTCTATAGTCTGGCGATCACCACATTCATGGCCGTGGTCAACGCGGCCGGGTCGTCGAAGCGCTTCGACGATTCGTCGTTCAGGCCCGTCAGCCGGGTGTCGAGCCTGGCCACGCCGGTCTCGGCGCCCCCTGGCGCCTGTCGTACGACATGAGGAGAACCGCATGCGGAACAGGCGCCTTCGGCGCGGAATCACCGCGCTCGCGCTCGCACTGCTCGTCCTACCGGCCGTCCCCGGCGCGGCGCACGCCGAACCCACCTACCCGTTCCGAGATCCACACCTGCCCGTGCAGGCCCGGGTCGACGACCTGCTCGGCCGGCTCACCCAGGACGAGAAGATCTCGTGGCTGCACCAGTACCAGCCGGCCGTCCCCCGGTTGGGTATCGGCCTGTTCAAGACCGGTACCGAGGCGCTGCACGGGGTCGCCTGGTCGACCGACATCGACAACAACGGCGCGGTCGTGAAGGCTCGCGGCACGTCCTTCCCGCAGCCGGTGGGCATGGCGAGCACCTGGGACACCGACCTGATCCAGCGGGTCGGCTCGGCCGTGGGCGACGAGGCGCGCGGCTACCACGCGCAGAACCCGAGGGTCTGGGGTCTCAACCTCTGGGCGCCGGTGGTCAACCTGCTCCGCGATCCTCGGTGGGGCCGCAACGAGGAGGGCTACTCCGAGGATCCGCTGCTCACCGCGAAGATCTCCACCGCGTACGGCTCGGGGATGTCCGGCGGGGACCCGGACCACCTCAAGAGCGCGCCGACCCTCAAGCACTACCTGGCCTACAACAACGAGGTCCGGCGCGACGTCACCTCGTCGAACGTGCCTCCACGGGTGCTCAACGAGTACGACCGGGCCGCCTTCAAACCGGCCATCGCCGCCGACGCGGCGACCGGCGTGATGGCCTCGTACAACCTGGTCAACGGCCGTCCCGCGACCGTGGACCCGGACCTGGCGACGGTGGTACGGAGCTGGACCGACAAGCCCCTGATGAACGTCACGGACGCGTGGGCACCGAACAACCTCGTCGCCTCGCAGGGGTACTACCCCAACCAGGCCGAGGGGAACGCCGCGATCGTCAAGGCCGGCCTCAACAGCTTCATCACCGACGACACCAACGCCCAGCCGACCGTCACCGCCATCAAGCAGGCCCTCGCCAGCGGCCTGCTCACCGAGGCGGACATCGACGCCCGGATCTCCGAGACCCTGAACGTCCGGTTCCGCCTCGGTGAGTTCGACCCGGGCGGCGGTCGCTACGGCGGTATCACCCCGGACGTCATCAACAGCCCCGAGCACCAGCGGCTGGCGCGTCAGGCCGCCGGCGAGGCGATGGTGCTGCTGAAGAACTCCCGACAGGCTCTTCCGCTGGACCCGTCCCGGACCCGCAAGGTGGCCGTGCTCGGTCCGCTGGCCGACACCCTCTACTCCGACTGGTACGGCGGCGACCTGCCGTACGAGGTGACCGCGCTCGACGGCATCCGCGAGCGGCTGGGCGGCTCCGCCAGCGTCAGCGGGCTCGACGGCGCGGACCGGATCGCCCTGAAGGACCCGGCGACCGGCCGGTACGTCACGGCCACCGGCACCACCGACGCCGACCCGGTCGCCGCGACCGGTGCCACCGCCTCGCTCGCCGCCCAGTTCGACGCGGTGGACTGGGGCCAGGGTGTGGTGACGCTGCGCAACGCCGCCAACGGCCGCTACCTCGGCTATAACTGGGGGCCCTTCATCACCCGCGACGAGCAGCCGAACGGCTGGTACGTCCAGCAGCAGTTCACGCTGGAGCCGCAGGCCGACGGGACGGTCGCGTTGCGCTACGCCGGCTACGAAACGACGGAGAGCTGGTTCGGCGTCAACACCTACGTCACGGTCGGCGACGACGGTGCCCTCAAGCTCGGGGCGTCCTCGGCGGCGGACGCAACCCACTTCCAGCGTGAGGTGATCAGTAGCGGGGTCGACCGTGCCGTCGCGGCGGCCAAGGCGGCCGACACCGCCGTCCTGGTCGTCGGCAGCAACCCGTTCATCAACGGGCGCGAGGCGCACGACCGCACCTCGATGGCGTTGAGC
The DNA here is from genome assembly GCF_040608295.1 of Micromonospora sp. NPDC005197. NCBI lineage: Bacteria > Bacillati > Actinomycetota > Actinomycetes > Micromonosporales > Micromonosporaceae > Micromonospora > Micromonospora sp. NPDC005197. Next base: position 70,830 of record NZ_JBEXHY010000007.1, read on the forward strand.
GCCGGCCAGGAAGCGCTGGTCAAGGCCGTGACCAAGGCCAACCCGCACACCGTGCTGGTGCTGCAGACCAGCTACCCGGTCACCATCGGATGGGAGCAGGAGCACGTCCCGGCCATCGTCTGGACCACCCACGCGGGCGCCGAGACCGGGCACGCCGTCGCCGACGTCCTGTTCGGTGACCGCAACCCGTCCGGCAGGCTCACCCAGACCTGGTACCGCTCGGATCGGCAACTACCGCCGGACCTGCTGGACTACGACATCATCTCGTCCGGGCAGACCTACCTCTACGGCACCGCGAAGCCGCTCTACCCGTTCGGCCACGGGCTGTCGTACACCCGGTTCCGGTACGGCCAGCCCCGCACCGACGCCCGCTCGGTCGCGGCCGACGGCACCATCACTGTCAGCGTCGACGTGACCAACACCGGCAGCCGAGCCGGGTCCGAGGTCGTCCAGCTCTACACCCACCAGCGCACCTCCCGGTTGAAGACCCCGATCCGGGCGCTCAAGGCGTTCCAGCGGGTGCAGCTCGCACCGGGGCAGACCCGGGCCGTGACGCTCCGGCTGCCCGTCGCCGACCTGGCGAACTGGGACGTCACCCGCAGCCGGTGGGTGGTCGAGTCGTCCACGTACGACCTGCTGGTCGGCGCGAACGCCGAGGACATTCGGGCCCGGACGGCGGTCGCGGTGCGCGGTGAGACGATCCCGGCCCGGGACCTCTCGCGGACCACCCGGGCCGAGAACTTCGACCGGTACGCGGGGGTCCGGCTCGTCGACGAGACGAAGGCACAGGGTACGGCTGTCGGTGCCACCGCCGCCGGTCAATGGATCTCCTTCGCCGGTTCCGCGCTGCGCCCCGGCGCTCACACGTTCACGGCGAAGGTCGCCAGGGCGGCGGCGGGCGCCGGAACGATCCAGGTCCGGCTGGGCTCGCCCACCGGCCGGCTGCTCGGTACGGCCACCGTGCCCAGCACCGGCGACGACTACCGGTACGTGAACGTCAGCGCCGAGGTGGCCCGGACCGCCGGCACCCACGACGTGTACCTGGTGTTCGACTCCGCGCTGCGGGTGGTGGACTTCTCGCTGCGGTGACGAATGCGCCCGGTGCTTCGTGATCGTTGGCGGCTGGGCGACACGACACGCCGAGCGGCGCGCTGCTGAGCAGCCACCGATCGGCTCGGGCCGGGGTGCTGGTGCACCCCGGCCCGATTCATCGGATGATGCCCGACCGCACCTCGTCTTACCCGCGTCTTTTGCAACTTTCATAGGCATTTAAACATAGATGAGACCCAATCTTGTATTGCATTCGTCACACGTCTGACATACGCTCCGCGAGAGACTTCGTAGCGATTGGCAAAAGAGTGCGGTCGGGCTGCACCACCCGCCCCCCGCCGATCCTTGGTGGCGTCGCTGTTCCCTGCTTGTCGCTCGATGCACGTATCACGCACCACATCGACGACAAGTGAGAAAGGACAGCACGTGAGATCAGCCGTAACCACCACCACCCGCACGGCACTGCTCGCGGCGGCGCTCGTCGCCGCCACGCTGCCGGCCGTGGTGATCAGTCAATCGCCCGCCTCGGCCGCGGTTCAGGAGACCTACTACGTCGCCCCGGACGGTAACGACTCCAACGCCGGCACGCTGGCGTCTCCGTTCAAGACGGTGCAACGCGCACGGGACGCCGTTCGCACTGTGAACGCGAACATGACCGGCGACATCAACGTGTACCTGCGCGGCGGCAGATATCCCGTCACCAGCACCGTCGAGTTCGGCGCCAGCGACTCCGGCACCAACGGGTACCGGATCAGTTACGCCGCCTATCCCGGCGAGACCCCGGTCCTGGACGGTGGCGTCCAGGTGACCGGCTGGACCCAGCACAGCGGCAACATCTGGAAGGCGCCGCTGGACCGCTCCACCAAGCTGCGGGCGCTCTACGTCAACGACAAGCGGGCGTACATGGCGTCGAAGACGATCAGCTCGGGCGGGTGCTACGGCACCTACACCATCACGGCCGGCCAGGCCGCCTGGGCGTGGGAGTCGGGCTCGCAGTGCGACGGTGCCAAGTACAACCTGAACGACTTCCCGGCCATCGCCCGCAACCAGGACGACCTGGAGATCGAGACGGGAACGACCTGGACCACGGCCATCGTGGGAGTCCGCCAGGTGACCACGAGTTCCGACGGCGCGAACCGGGTGGCCCTGTTCCAGCAACCGGGCGCGGCCATCGCGCAGGGCGCGTTCAACGGCAACGCCCAGGTGGGTGGCAGCCACAAGGTCATGAACGCGTACGAGTTCCTGGACACGCCCGGTGAGTTCTACTTCGACAAGGGCGCCAAGACGGTCTACTACTACAAGGCCAGCGCCGAGAACATGTCGACCGCCGCGGTCTACGCGCCGAACAACGTCACCACCCTGCTGCGGGTCGCCGGCACCTCGACGAGCAGCCACGCGCGCAACATCACGTTCTCCGGCCTGACGGTGCAACACTCCGACTGGAACCTGTTCAACGTCGCCGGCTCGTCCTTCAAGCAGGCGCAGCAGGGCAACCTCGGCGCCCAGGTGTACGCCAAGGGCAACTTCCACGTCTACTACTACCGCAACGTGGACGTCACTCCCGGCATCGTCCAGGTGCAGAACGCCGACGGCATCCTCCTGCAACGCAACCGGATCCAACACACCGGCGCCGACGGCATCAGCATGGTCAACGACGTGCAGGGCACGCAGTTGATCGGGAACTACACCAACGACATCGCGGGGTCGGCCGTCAACGTCGGCCATCCCCAGCACGTCTACATCGGAGACGGCACGTCGACCAACCGGGAGAAATACTCCCCGCAGGTCGAGGGGCTGCCGAAGAACATCGACATCAAGAACAACTACATCTACGACAGCGCCGTCCTGTTCAACGGGCACAGCCCCATCTCGGCGTACTTCGCCGACACCCTCACCATCTCGCGCAACCGGATCGAGAAGGCCCCCTGGTCGGGCATCACGATGGGCTGGGGCTGGTGGAACTTCGACGGGTCATCGGGCTCGATCGTGCCCAACCGGCCGACCACGACGGCGCGGAACAACACCATCAGCTACAACCACATCATCGACACGGTCCAGCGCCTCAGCGACACGGCGCCGATCTACACGCTGGGCAGCCAGCCCGGGACCACGATCACCAACAACTACCTCCAGGGCGTGCCCTCGGGCCACAAGTACGGACTGCACCCGGACGAGGGGTCGGCGTACATCACCTTCCGGGACAACGTCCTGAGCATCGACAAGAACGTCACCTGGATGATCAACTCGGACGACTTCGGGCGGAAGCACGATCTGTCCATCACGCAGATCTACGGCCCGATCAACAAGGTCTCGAACAAGAACCTGCCGAACAGCACGATCGGCGACATCATCGTGTCCTCCGACTACGTCTGGCCGGCGGCGGCGTACGGCATCGCGGCCAACTCCGGCCTGGAGGACGCCTACCGGGACATCATCCCGGCGAGCAGTTTCTCCGCACCGAACTACGTGCTGCCGGCCAGCACGTTCGTCACCAGTGCCACGGCGTCGATCCCGATCCGGAGCACCGGCGACGCCACCAAGTCGGTCTGGCTGGCTCCGTACGGCACGACCACCTTCACCGCCGGGCCGACGATGACCAGGGCTTCCGGCACCGCCACGTCCATCGCCGTGCCGACGAGTCAGGGCGAGTACCGGCTCTACGTCGTCGACGCACAGGGCAACCGATCGGCCGAATCGACCTCGATCGTTCGGCAGCAGAGCGGCGGCGGCAGCCAGCAGGGCGGGCAGCTCGTGGGCGGCCAGTCCGGCCGCTGCGTCGAGGTCCCCAACTCCTCCACCACCAACGGCACCCAGGTGCAGCTGTGGGACTGCGGCGGGGGCACGAACCAGCGGTGGACCTCCACCGCCAGCAAGCAACTGATGGTGTACGGCAACAAGTGCCTGGACGCCTCCGGGGCCGGTACGGCCAACGGCACCCAGGTCATCATCTGGGACTGCCACGGCGGGCTCAACCAGCAGTGGAACGTCAACGCCAACGGCACCATCACGAACGGCCAGTCCGGGCTCTGCCTTGATGCCAACGGCGCCGCCAGCGCCAACGGCACGAAGATCATCCTCTGGTCGTGCAACGGTGGCCCGAACCAGCAGTGGAGCCTGCGGAGCTGACCGACCGACCACACCGGGGCCGGGCCGATGACGGCACGGCCCCGGGCCGTCCGCGTCCCCGCCCACCCCTCCTCGAGGCAGCATGTGCTACCGGACAACAAGTGGGTAATGGTGGGTGATGACGACAACCTGGAAGCCTTACGAGAAGCACGGCGGCCTGTCGGAGAAGGACAAGCGGGAGTTGCCGGAGAGCGTTTTCGCGTTCCCCGACAAGCGCAAGGAGCCGATGACCGACGCGAGCCACGTCCGGAACGCCATCGCCCGCTTCGACCAGGTGCAGGGCGTCACCGACAAGGAGCGCGACCTGGCGTTCCAGAACATCCTCGCCGCTGCGAAGCACTACGGCGTCGACGTCGCGGAGACGGACTGGCGCCAACTCGGCAAACTGCCGCACACGCCGAACCCCGCACATTGAGCGCGCCACGTCCGGCCCCGGGCGGGTCCGAGGGCCGGATCAGAGGCGTGTTAGCGTGCTCGTCGTTGTCAGCGAGCGCCGCTAGCTCAACTGGCAGAGCAGCGGACTCTTAATCCGCGGGTTCGGGGTTCGAGTCCCTGGCGGCGCACCAACAAACACTTCCTCGTACCCGACCGACAGGCTCTGGCGCGCGGAACCGACGCCTGACGGTCGCCCGAGGAACCCGACCATCCCCCGCGTGGCACTGGCCAGCTCATGCCGCTTGTTCACACGCTCAGTTCGAGTACCAGGGGACGGAGGCGCACCTGATGATGGTGTTCGCTGCCTTGACCGTGCTTCGCGGGATCTGGAACATCACTGGCCGAGTCATCGACCGCTTCGGCACCAGCGATTACCGCATTCGGTTGAGCGCTTCGGCCAATGATGCCGCGACGTCAGGCTGAGAGAAGTCCCAGACCGTCAGCAGCCCGTCCGAACTGGTGAGGGTGAGTCGTCCGTACAGCATGATCGGTAGTTGTCTATTGTGCTTGAAGCGGCGATCCGGACCGCCCGACTTGTTGGTGTACTGCCAGGTTGTCCCGACGCATTGAGCATCGGCCGGTGGAGCTTCCGACTCGATGAAGCGCTGTGGCTGCGCATGGGCATTTACTGCGGCATAGGGGAGGTCGGCGTACCGTCTGCCGTGGCGGACGATCAGCCGGTCCGGAAGAAAGTAGATAGAGTGTTCTTTACCGTGCAGGCTCGGGACGGCGATGTTCGTCACGAGCACGGGCGGGCCGGCCAAGTCCAGAGAACCCGTGCTACGGCGTATCAGCGCTCCGGCCCCGGCATTAACTTTCCGCTGGTACGGAGTACTCAGGGCGCCCTCGGCTTCGACATGCCAAACACGCTGGATGCGGCTCACAAAACCGTTGCTCGCGGCGAAGCGTTCGTACTTTACTGCGGGTGCGTCGTCAACCTGGTAGAAGACGACGACTGACCGGCGCGCGATATCTCGTTGCCTAAACCACCACACGGCGGGCAGGCCAGGCACGAGCAGTGCGAGGCCGTACGGCGCGGAGATCAACGCCAACATCGCGACGGCGGCGGCGATCCACGGCCACAGTAATCGCCGTTGGGCCGCAGTCTGGATCTGATTGATCAAATCGGCGGGATGTGCTGCGACTAGATGTTGCACCGGAGTACCAGACAACTCCTGCATAACAATTTCGTCAGTTCGAGCTACGGGTGGCCTCGACGGTTGTGGGCCAGGCGAGGTCGGGATAGGTGCCGGGCTGCCGAAGTAGGTCGTACCGAGACCTGCGACGCGGATGTAGTTGCCGCGAGGTCCGGTGCCGACCCGAAAGCCGGGGACGCCGGCGGAGACACCGACGCCCGATGGTGACAGGTTGAACCGAAACGGACCCGCCTTGAGAGTGGTCCGTAGGTAGAAGCCCATGAGTAACCTCGCGTCGTCACTGGAGTGTGGGCAACGCTATGTCGCTGCACGTGTCAGAATAATCGGACTATCGGACATTGCAGTGCGCCGAACGAGCGAACCCGTCGCTAGTCTCTCGCCTTCAAATGGCTCTTTGGAGTTTACGGGGGGTGACGTTGCCCATGATCGCGGCTCCTTGCTTGTGGCCGCCCGTGCTTTGACACTCAGGTCCTCATCGGTGGGCTGCGAGCCCTCCACGCGTCGGGCCGTCTCTAGCCACAGGCCCGCCTGAGACGGAAGAGTCGCCGACGCTCGTTCCTGTCGGTAACCGGACTGAAGTCCCCGGTCGGTTAATGGTGGCCGCCTGGATGGCTGGAACTGCCGATCCGAGTTGTCGATTTTGCCTTGAGGACTGCGGCGCTACCTTCGTCGGGCCGTGGTGAAGCCTTGGGGGTAATGATGGGATACCGCTTCAATGCACCACCGAACTGGCCGGCTCCACCTGTTGGATGGATCCCGCCATCGGGCTGGAAGCCGGATCCCGCGTGGGGTCCTCCTCCATCCGGGTGGCAATTATGGATCCCCGACTCGTCAGCTCCGGCTGCGGCAGCGCCTGTTGCGGTCGCTCGGCAGGTTGCTGCGGCCCCTGTCGTCGTCTCCCAGCAGCGCACCGAAACTCCCGAGATTCCCCTGTTCGGTGCCCGTGGCAAGGCACGCGAACTCGCTGCGGAGAATGAGCATCTTCGCCGCGAGTTGGACCAGGTAACGGTGGAGCTGACCGGTCTGCGGGCAGAGATGTCACGGCTTGGCGTGCTGTCTGCGATCGAGCTTGAGCAGCATCGGGCTCGACTTGGCCGCGAGGTCGCCGACCAGGCTGCGAAGGGTGAAGCACAAAAGGCCGAACTCGATCGGCACTTGGGTGGTCTCCGGCAGCAGATCGTGGTCACCGAGGAGACTGCGCTACTCCAGGAGGCAGGTGTATATCAGTACCGGCACCCCCTGTCGGACGCGGTCGCCTACCAGAGCCAGCTAAGCCGCCTTCAGGAGCGGATCAAGGCGATGACCAGGAAGGACGGGGGCGCGGTCAAGGCCGCCACCGGGTGGACGGTCAACGGCTCGGCTGCCGAGGGCCGGGCTATGATTCGGGATTTCTCCAAGCTCATGCTTCGCGCCTACAACGCCGAGGCGGACAACCTGGTACGGGGGTTGAAGCCGTACAAGCTCGCCTCGGCCGTCGAGCGGCTGGGGAAGGTGGCTGCGACCATCGCCAAGCTCGGCAAGACGATGGACATTCGTATCGCCGAGGGGTACCACCGGCTGCGGGTGGAGGAGCTTGAACTCACCGCCGACTACCAGGAGAAACTGGCTGAGGAGAAGGAGAGAGAACGCGAGGAGAAGGCTCGGCTCCGGGAAGAGCGACGTGCTCAGCAGGAGATCGAGCGCGAACGCGCTCGGCTGGACAAGGAACGCCAGCACTACGCCAATGCCATGACGGTCCTTCAGGCCAAGGGTGATATCGATGGGGCAGCCCAGATGCAGGATCGGTTGAGCCAGATTGACACTGCGCTCCAGGATGTCGACCGGCGGGCCGCCAACGTCAGGGCTGGCTACGTGTATGTGATCTCCAATCTCGGTGCGTTCGGCGAGAAGATGGTCAAGGTCGGCATGACCCGTCGCTTGGATCCGCTGGACCGGGTGCGCGAACTCAGTGACGCCTCGGTGCCCTTCAACTTTGACGTCCACGCCCTGTTCTTCTCCGAGGACGCTGTCGGCATCGAGGCGCAGATGCACGCTCGTTTGGCCGACCGACGTGTCAACCTGGTCAACCACCGCCGCGAGTTTTTCTACGCCACTCCCGAAGAGGCCAAGGAGCACCTGCTGAAGTTGGCTGGCAGCCTACTTCAGTACGAGGAGACCCCCGAGGCACTGGAATACCGGCAGAGCCTCACCTATGCGCAGAAGCAACCAGCCGCAGCCACTTGACAGGCCAAGTTCTTGGATGGCGGGTGCCGCCAAGCTAGCGGGGGTCCAACGGATCACTGTGCACACGCGCTGTGCAACCGTTATGAGTATCCGTCGCCGATGGGCCAGCCCGCTCTAGCCATGATCAAGCCGAATTGCCGAGATGAGGTGAACAGGTCGTTGGGTGGACTGTTCGCCTTCCGGTCAGGTGGTCCACGACAAGACCAGAGCGAACTCGCCGACCACACCGTCACGCAGGTGTACCGCCTCGACAGGGGTTTGGTGGCCGAGATGGGGATCCGGGAGTGACATGACGTGCTTCTCTGCCGCCGCTGGCTACGACCTCACCGTCCGCGGCGATTGAAGCCGAGGAGGCATCGTGGTCGCTGAACCCACCGGCAGCCCGGCCACGATCCTCGTCTGCATCCGGGGCAATTCCGGCTCGGGGAAGAGCAGCATCGCCCGGGAGCTTCGACGCCGGCACGGTCGGGGCTGCGCCCTGGTGGAGCAGGACTACCTGCGCCGTATCGTGCTGCGCGAGCGGGACACACCCGGCCGTGCGGCACCCGCGCTGATCGGGCAGACCGTTCGGTTCGCACTGGACCACGGCTACCACGTGGTGATGGAGGGCATCATGCACGCCAGCCGCTATCGGAGCATGCTGACCGCACTGCGGGACGGCCACCGCGGCCGGTCACTGTTCTGCTACCTCGACGTGTCCCTGGCCGAGACGCTGCGCCGACATCTCACCCGTCCGCAGGTCAGTGAGTTCACCGCCGAGCACATGAGCGGCTGGTACGCCGCCCACGACGTCCTGGGCTGGCCCGACGAACTCGTCCTCCCCGAGACCACAGGGCTGGACGAGGCCGTCGAGGTCATCGCGGCTGCTGCCGGACTGCCCCAGACCGGGCGCGACGACGACCTGCTGCCGAACGTCGCGTACCCGTAGAGCACCCGACGGTCGCGGCCACGGGGACGAATAGAACTGCAACTATCGACGTCAATGGATTGATTTAATATAGACGGGCAGTAATATATGTGCGGGTTCGGTCCGTCCCGGGCTGATCGGCGGCAGGAGTTTCTGATGGGTGTGCAACGACGGCGCAAGCCACGTCCGGCCACGGCGATCGGTGTGGTCGGTTCTCTCGTGGCGGGGCTGCTGACCACCCAGGCCGTCGCCGGCCCGGCGGCGGCCGCCGCCGGGCTCGCCCTGACCGTGGACGTGTCCGCCGCCCGCCACAAGATCAGCCCCGACATCTACGGCATGAACGGCGGCGACCCCGCGCTCGTCGCCGAACTCGGCACCCCGGTGGCGCGCTGGGGCGGTAACGCGAGCAGCCGCTACAACTTCAAGAACCACACCTACAACACCGGCAGCGACTGGTACTTCGAGAACATCGTGGCCGGGCCCGACAACACGGTCGAGGCGTTCGTCCAGCGAAACCGGGACCACGGGACCAGGCAGGTGGTCACCGTGCCGTTGATCGGATGGGTGGCGAAGGACTCGCCCTCGTCACACCCGTTCGCCTGCGGCTTCCCGGCCACCCGCTTCCCCGAGCAGGACTCGTTCGACCAGTGGGACCCCAATTGTGGCAACGGCCGGCACGCCGACGCGAACCTGACCGGGGCGGTCCCCACGGACACCTCGATCCCGGCCGACGCGTGGTTCGCCGGCGAGATGGTGTCCCATCTGGTGAACCAGTTCGGCCCGGCGTCACGCGGCGGCGTGCCGATCTACGAACTCGACAACGAGCCGGTGCTGTGGAACTCCACCCACCGCGATGTGCATCCCGACCCGGTGAGCTACGACGAGTTGGGCGGCAAGGGCACGGCGACCGCCGCGGCGATCAAGGCCGCTGACCCGCGCGCGGCGGTGCTCGGCCCGTCCGGCTGGGGCTACTGCGAGTGGGTGGCGTCCGGTGTGGACGGATGCGCGCCGGGTGCCGACGCGGCGGCGCACGGCGGGCTCAACCTGTCCCAGTGGTATCTGAAGAACATGAAGGACTTCAGCGACGCCCACGGTGGGAAGCGTTTCCTCGACTACTTCGATCAGCACTACTACCCGCAGATCAGTGGCGGCAAGGACGCGGACGCCAACGCGCTGCGGCTGCGGTCGACCCGGTCGCTGTGGGATCCGACGTACGTCGACGAGTCGTGGATCGGCCCCGGCGGGGTGAACGCTCCGCCGTTGCAGTTCATCCGCCAGATGAAGGCATGGGTCGCGCAGTACTACCCCGGCACCAAGGTCGCCATCACCGAATACAACTGGGGCGCCCTGGACGACATCAACGGCGCGCTCGCGCAGGCCGACGTACTCGGCATCTTCGGGCGCGAGGGTCTGGACCTGGCCACCATCTGGGGCGAACCTAAGCCGACCGACCCCGGCGCGTACGCGTTCCGGATGTACCGGAACTACGACGGGGCCGGGAGCAGGTTCGGCGACGTGAGCGTGTCGGCGGTCAGCGGCGACCAGGGGCAGCTCTCGGTCTACGCCGCGCAACGCTCGTCCGACAAGGCACTCACCGTCATGGTGGTCAACAAGACGGGCGGCGATCTGACCTCACGGTTGGCGCTCTCCGGATTCCAGGGCGGGGACAGGGCGCAGCGGTTCACCTACGGCCCGGCCGATCTCACCTCGATCGTCCGGGGTGAGGATCTCCGGGTGGCCGGGGGCGGCGTCAGCGCGACGTACCCGGCGAACTCCGTGACGCTGCTCGTCCTGCCGCAGCGCCGACACTGAGCGCTTACTCAGGCTTTGGTGAACCTCGTGGTGAGCCGCTCGGTCGGGTTGACCGTGTACTTCAGGTGGTAGCCGGCGGCGATCACCATCGCCTCGGCGACCTTCGCCGCGTGCTCGTGGCCCTTGACGGCGGCGTTGGCGGCCAGGTCGACCGGTTGCCCGGTGGCGAGGCTGCCGGCAAGGGCGACCAGCCGCTGGTCGTCGTCGGAGAGTTGCTCGACCGCCGGTAGCGCGAGCAGCGCCGGCCAGTCGCGGATGACCGCCACCTGGATGTCGTGACCGTCGTCGTACTCGGGGATCTGTACGACCTCGACCAGTTCGGCGAAGCCTGGTTGCTCCGGCAGCTTGGTGAAGGTCAGCAGGTGTACGGCGGCCTTCTTGGTGTCCGGGCGGTCGATCCAGGCGCCGGCGCGGATCAGCGTACGCAGAGCGTCGGGGCTGAACTCGGAGGTGGACATGCCAGTGGGCCTCCTTCGCCGAGGGGGAATCCTCGCTGTCGAGTACAGCAGACGTCGACAACCGCCTCAGGCCGGCCTGGAAGACGCGAGAATGTCGAGGTAGTGCGGGTTGGTCATGACACCCAGCACGTTGCCGAATGGGTCCACCACCGCCGCGGTGACGAACCCCGCGTCCCCGTGGGGCGTGATCGGCTGGTATTCCGTGGCACCCATCGCGAGGAGCCGTTCCACGGTGGCGTCGAGGTCGTCGACGTGCCAGTGCATCACAGCGCCACCGGGCCCGGCCGTCGCGTCGGGCGGGGCGTACCTGCGGTCGATGATGCCCAGCTCCGCCTGGTAGTCGCCGAGGCGGAACTCGGTGTAGGCCGGACGCCCGTCGGGGCCGGGCCGCGAGAAGTACGCCTCCTGGCCCAGGAATCGGGCGTACAAGTCGGTGGCCGCCGCCACGTCGTCGGCCCAGATGTTCAGGGTGGCGAATCCGCGCAGGCTCACCTGGTGTCCTCTCGTCGATGTCGTCCGGTGGTCACGCTATCGGCGGGCACCGACAGCTTCGTCCCGACACGGAGGCGGCCAGCCGTGTAGCGCGCGGTATCCCGGGTAGTCGCCGCCGTCAGCCCGACGAGCGGCGGGAGCCAACGTGGAGACGACGTACCCGGGGGTGGAGGAGCACGGCCTGATCGGTGACCTGCAGACCGCCGCGCTGATCAGCAAGGACGGCACGATCGACTGGTTCTGCGCGCCGCGCTTCGACTCGCCGAGCGTCTTCGCCGCCCTGCTGGACCGTCGAAAAGGTGGCCACTTCCAGCTCTCACCCGACGGCATCGAGTATTCGAGCAAACAGCTCTACCTACCCGGCACGCCGATCCTGATCACCCGTTTCCACAGCGCCGACGGGGTGGGGGAGCTGTTGGACTTCATGCCCGTCACGGGCGAGCAGGCCACCGACCGGCACCGGTTGATCCGGCTGATCCGGATGGTCCGGGGACACATGCCGTTCCGCTTCGACTGCCGGCCGCGGTTCAACTACGGGCGGGATCCGTACGAACTGGAGGTGTACCCGGAGGGCGACGTCTTCCGCAGCTCGACCCTCAGCCTCACCCTGGCCCCCTTCTCGGACGCGGATCGGCTCGTCGACAAGCGGACGATCCAGCGCGACACCGAGGGCGTCTGCTTTCGCAACGAGCTGCACGTCGGCGACATCGGCGGAGTCGTCCTGGAGACGGCCTGCCCCCACCCACCCCGGGCCCTCAGCACGCAGGAGGCGTGCGAACTGCTGGCCGAGACACGGGACCACTGGCGTCGGTGGGTGGGCCGTTCCTCCTACACCGGCCGCTGGCGGGAGATGGTCGACAGGTCGGCGATGACGCTCAAGCTCATGACGTACGCCCCGACGGGCGCCGTGGTCGCCGCCCCGACGGCGGGGTTGCCGGAGCAGATCGGTGGACCACGGAACTGGGACTACCGCTACACCTGGATCCGTGATGCCTCGTTCTCGGTCCACGCGCTGCTCAGCGTCGGTTTCACCGAGGAGGCCCAAAAGTATCTGACCTGGCTCGAAGCGCGCATCCGGGACGCCCGCGACGGCAACGTGCCTCTGCAGATCATGTACCGCATCGACGGCTCGCCGGACCTCCCCGAGGAGGTGCTGGGCCACCTGGAGGGATACCGCGGCTCGGCGCCGGTGCGGATCGGCAACGGCGCGGCGGGCCAGGTGCAACTGGACATCTACGGCGAGGCGCTCAACTCGCTGCATCTCGCCGACCAGAGCGGGTTGATGACGTCGTACGACGGGTGGCGCAAGACGGCCGGCCTGATGGACTGGCTCTGCGACCACTGGGACCAGCCCGAGGACGGCATCTGGGAGACCCGCTCCGGGCGGCAGGACTTCACCTACGGGCGGATGATGTGCTGGCTCGCGTTCGACCGCGCGATCCGCATCGCGCACGCACGTGGGCGTCCCGCGAGCATCACCCGCTGGGCGGACGAACGCAACGCCGTCTACGAGCAGGTCATCGCTCGGGGATTCCATCCGGAACGACAGGCCTTCGTGCAGCACTACCGCACCGACATCACCGACGCCTCGCTGCTCGCGATGCCCGGGGTGGGCTTCATCGCGCCGAACGATCCGATGTGGCTGTCGACGTTGCGGGCGATAGACAACGAGCTGGTCTCGGACAGCCTCGTCTACCGCTACGACCCGAACGCCTCGCCCGACGGGCTCGCCGGCTCCGAGGGCACCTTCAGCATGTGCACCTTCTGGTACGTCCAGGCCCTCGCCCAGTCCGGCCGGCTCGACGACGCCCAGCTGACGTTCGAGAAGATGCTGACGTACAGCACGCCGCTGGGGCTCTACTCGGAGGAGATCGCGCCCACCGGTGAGCAGATCGGTAACTTCCCGCAGGCGTTCAGCCACCTCTCGCTGATCAGCACGGCCCACCACCTCAACGCCCTCCTCGACGGAAAGGGGTGACCGCGGGCGTACCCGTCAGAAGAGGGTCAGTGGTTCGACCGGTATCGGTGCGGGCAGTGCGGCGAGGCCGGGCACGCGGGCGCGTACCTCGTCGTGAAAGCGGCGGGCGAGCCGCGGCGCGTCGGCGTTGTCCGGCGTGTGGACGAACACGGTGGGGGAGCGGCCCTCGCGCAGCCAGTCGGCGGTGACCTCGACCCAGCGTTGCCACCCCTGGACCGTCCGGGCGCTGTCGTCGCGGCCCAGGTAACGGACGATCGGGCGGTCGGTCAGCGCGACCGACCGCAGCGGCACCCGTGGCTTCTTGGTCCAGGCGTCGCGTTCCGCGTCGCTGGTCGGCGGACTGGTGAAGAACGCGGTGGTGTCGAAGGGGATCCATTCGGCCGAGGCCGCGGTGAGGGTCGCCTCGAGCAGCCGGATCGCGTGCGGGTCGGTGAAGAACGCGGGATGGCGGACCTCCACGGCGTACCGGTGGGAGCGCGGGAGTTGGCCGAGGAACCGATCGAGGGCGGGCACGTCGGCGGGCGAGAACGACCCCGGCAGCTGGATCCAGAGAGCGTGGGCGCGTGGGCCGAGGGGCTCGATCGCGTCCAGGAAGGCGCGCAGCGGGTCGCCGACATCGGTGAGCCGGCGTTCGTGCGTGACGACCTTGGGAAGTTTGAGGACGAACCGAAAGCTGGGATCGGTCTGCGCCGCCCAGGACGCGACGGTGTCCCGGGCCGGTGTCGCGTAGAACGTCGTGTTGCCCTCGACGGCGTCGCACCAGCTCGCATAGTGCCGCAGGCGCTCCGCTGGCGGCAGCAGGCGACCAGGCCACGACCGGTGGGTCCACATCGCGCATCCCACGTGCAGCCGCATGACCGCCCTCCTTTCGTGAAACCGCGCCCACCGTATACGCGCCCCGTGGCAGCTCGGGACACCCGTCTGTGCGGCGGCCGACCGCGGCCCCGCAGGGGTCGTCGTCGTTCACATTCGTCGTCAACTCAGGGTTGACGGGGAGGGGGCGTCAACCTATGGTTGACGCATGACCGAGCCTTTCCAGATGAACAGCCAAGTCAAGCTCGACGACCTGATCCAGGCGATCAAGAAGGCGCACACCGACGCGCTCGACCAGCTCACCGACGCGGTGATCGCCGCCGATCACCTCGGTGAGGTCGCCGACCACCTGATCGGGCACTTCGTCGATCAGGCCCGGCGCTCCGGCGCCTCCTGGACCGACATCGGCCGCAGCATGGGGGTCAGCAAGCAGGCCGCGCAGAAGCGCTTCGTCGCGAAGGGCTCCACCGAGGCGGCGGCGCTCGACCCGAACGCCGGCTTCGCACGGTTCACCCCCCGGGCCCGCAACGTGGTGGTGGCCTCGCAGGAGGAGGCCCGTGCCAGCGGTAACGCCGAGATCGGCCCCGAGCACCTGGTGCTGGGCCTGCTGGCCGAGCCGGAGGGTCTTGCCGCCAGGGTGATGGCTGGTCGGGGCGCCACCCCCGAGGCGGTGCGGGAGGCGGTCGGTGCCGTCCTCTCACCGCGGGCGGAGCAGGTTCCGGAACTCATCCCGTACGACGCGCGCGGCAAGAAGGCGTTGGAGCTGACCTTCCGGGAGGCGCTGCGCCTCGGGCACAACTACATCGGCACCGAGCACATCCTGCTCGCCCTGCTGGAGCAGGAGGACGGCGCCGGCGTGCTCACCAACCTCGGCCTGGACAAGGCGGCGGTCGAGGCCGACCTGTCCGCCGCCCTCGCCGCCGCCGTCGGTAAGAAGTGAGAACCCGGGGTCAGGACGCCTCGGGGAAGCCGTAACGCAGGGCGTGCTCCGGATCGGTCGGGTCGATCTGGCGTACGCCCGCGTCGGCGAGTCGCTTGTTGACCTCGTCGAGCTGCTCGCGGACCAGTCGGGCCTCCTCCTCGGTGACCCGGCCCCGGTGCGGCCTGCCGGCGTGCTCCAGCGTGCCGTAGTCGATCTTCTCGACGCTCTTGCGGGCCTTGGGCGGGCGGACCCGCTCGGCCGTCTTCAGCAACTGCGCCATCGGGACGTCGGTGGCCATCGCGTCGAACTCGCTGGCGGTGAGGACCACCCGTCGAGGCTCGCCGCCGCCGTGCCGGTCGTGGATCTCCACCACCGCCACGTCCAGCGCGGCGTCGTCGATGCTCTCCACCTCGCCCGGGGTGGCGTCGAGCTGCACGGGCCCGGCGACCAGGTCCGGGTGCTCCAGGACGACGACACGAACCACCTCGTCGTCCTGCTGCAGAACGGTGCCGGTGAAGTCGGAGACCTGGATCGTCTTCTTGCCCATGCGCGGAGCTTCTCCTGTCGTAGGCCGGGGTGCCGGACCTGGAAGAAATTACCCGACAGGTGTGCGAATACCGCCGCTGGTCCTCCTGCGGTGTGTCGTCCCCGACCACCGGCAGAGGCCGCCTTCGGCGCAGTCCGGGCCTGGCCGGCGCCTCAGCGGGTGTTGAGGCCGTGCCGGCTGGAGCTGCCGGCCGGCAGCTTGTTCAGTTTCGCCCAGGACAGGGCGCCCGTCGTGCGGGTCACCCGGTAGCGCGGTTGGGCCGGAAGGGCTCCGGCGGCCTCCGCTGCTCGCCAGAGTCGCGTGGGGTCCTGGTGGAAGCGGTCGTTCGGCTGAATCGGCATGACCATACCGTCCCAAAGAAAGGTGTCCATGTATGGAAATACCTATGACGGTCGATCTCGCTACCCGGTTCCCGCATCTCGGGCAGCACGGCGCCCGGCGCATTCGTGACCCCGGGCCATCCGGCCCCGACGGGAAGGCCCGCCCGGTCGGGCCGCTGCGCGTACGGTGATCCACGACGTGTCCGGTGACGGGAGGTACGCATGCTCAACCGGCTGCTGCAGCTGCACCTGGCCTCCTGGCTCGGCCAGTGGCCGGCCGGCCCGGGGCTGCATGTGGTCGCCTCGCATCGCCGGCTCCAGCCGGCCTGGGACGGCCGGCTGCGTCCGGCCCTCGCCGTCGACACCGGTCGGAGCGCGGTGCTCTCCGTCGCGCCGGACCGGGTGGCGGCGATCCGGGCGTTGGTCAAGCGCGCTCCGGAGCGCATGCTCGCGGCGCTGCCGGAGGCCGTCGGACTGCCCACCTTCTGTGTGCACGACGGCCCGTTCCGCTGGAGTCTGGCTCCCGCGCCACTGCCCGACGTGGGGGAGTGGACCGAGTCGACCGCCCCTGGCCTGCCGGCCTGGCTGCGGCTGTTCGACCGGCCGGTGCTCGTGGTCCGCGACGTGGACGGCACCTACCTCGCCGGAGCCGGGATAAAACGCCACGACGCGTACGGGCACGAACTGGCCATCGGCACCGCGCCGGCCGCTCGGGGTCGGGGCCTCGCGCGTCGGCTGGTGGCGCAGGCGGCACGGCGGGTCCTGGACGAGGGCGCGGTGCCGACGTACCTGCACGAGAAGGACAACCACGCCTCGGCCCGGGTCGCGGAGGCGGCGGGCTTCCCGGACCGGGGCTGGCGGGCGTACGGGGTCTATCCGCGGTGAGACGGGCAGCCGTCGGGCGCCGGTCTCAGTGCGCGGACCGTGGATCCCGGGCCGGATCCACGGTCCGCAACCTGCCCCCAGGCCCCGGTTCTCGGGCGATCGGCCGCGTCGCTGACGGGTCGATCCGATGTCGATCACGCTACGTATCGAATCTGCCCGGTGCAAGGTGCGAGCTGTTGGGTCGGAGTGTCGAATAGCGGACTTGACCTGCGGCGGAGCCGGGTCGCGGGTGTGAACCGGTCAGTGACGCAGCGTGCGGATGAGGTCGAGCACCTGTCGGGTCACCGGGCGGAGCACCCGCAGCCGCGACAACGCGACCAGCCGGTCGATCAGCGGCACCACGCCGTCGATCAACTGCCGGGTCTTGACCTGACCGGGTGACCGGTCGTGCACCCAGTAGAGGACGACGCCCATGTACGCCAGCCAGAGCAGCTCGGGCAGCTGCGGGCGCAACTCCGCGTCGACCTTGGCGGTCGAGCCGGTCAGCACCTCGGCGAACAGGTCGATCGCCGCCTGCCGGGGGCCGGACGACTCGGCGGAGAAGGGACTGAGCGGAGAGGTTGGCTCGGCCGCGGTCTTGAAGAAGGTCGCCGCGAACGCGTGTGACGGGGTCAGCACGTCGATCCCGGCATGCAGCACCCCGGCCAGCCGGTCGGCGAACGCCTCCTTCCGGTCGAGCACCGGTTGGGCCTTCGCCCGGTGCTCGACCTGGGACTGGGCGTAGAACTCCTGGATCAGGTGGTCCTTCGAGCCGAAGTAGTAGTAGGCGTTGCCCACCGCGACGCCGGCTTCCTGCGCGATCGCCCGCATCGTGGTCTGGGCGTAGCCGCGCTCGCGGAACAGTCGCATCGCGGTGTCCCGGATCAGCTGCCGGGTCTGCTCGCCCCGGGCGGTCGCAGGTTCACCCGCAGTGGTCGTCGGCGCAGGTTGCTCGGTCATCGGGGTCACGGTATCCCGCCGGTTCGTCCATCGGCTCGGCCCACGGATCGCGAACCCGCTCCCGGATCGCGGAGGCGGTCGCCACCACCTGCCGGGCCAGCGGCAGCAGATGCGGCCGGGACAGCCGCTCGGCCGCCGACCGGTGGTCGGCCAACGCCCAGAGGCAGGCGAACCAGGCGCCGTCGCCCGCGTACACCTCGCCGGTGTCGGCCACGACGGTCAGGTCACGCAGCGTCGCGTCGTGGTCCAGGCCGGGGAAGCGCCGCCGGGCCTCGGTCGAGCCGGCCGGCACGAACTCCAGGGGTACGAGCTGGGCGCGGGACGCGAGCCACCGGCGGGCGGCCCGGCAGATCGGGCAGTTCGCGTCGAACAGGACGGTGAACCCCCGGACCCCACCGCCGGAGAACGCGGTGGGATCCGGAGGCCCGGCGGGCCCGCCGACCGGTCCGGCGGTCATCGGGTCACGGGGTTGGTCCCCGGCCCGTCGGCGCCGGGCTGCGCCGGGCGGGCCTGTGCGGTGCCCGGCTGTGGTCCCACCGGCTGTGGTGCCACCGGCTGGGGTCCGGTCGGGTAGGGCCCGACCGGCTGCGCTCCGACCGGGTAGGGCGCGGTCGGGTGTGCGCCGTGCGGTGCGGGCGGCATGGGGAGCCGGCCGATCGGTGCGATGGGCGGGTGCGTGGCGAGCTGGCGGAGTCGGTTGCGCCGGTAGCGGCCCAGTGCGAAGACGTTGAAGAAGTGCAGCGCGCCGAGCACCAGCAGCACCAGGCCGATCTTGAGGGACAGCTCCTCCATGGCCTCACTTGTGGTGAGCACCGGGTCGGGGTGCTTCATGGCCACCGTGACGTAGCCGAGGTTGAGCAGATAGAAGCCGACCACCAGGAGGCTGTTGACCGCTCGGGCGAGTCGTTCGTCGGCGAACACCTCCTCCAGGAAGACCTGCCCGTTGCGGGACAGCGCCCGCGCCACCCAGATGGTCAGGCCGACGCTGACCGCGAGGTAGATCACGTACATCCAGACCTTGATGTCCATGTGGACGCCTTCCTTGAACGTGTTCAACTACCGACGACGTCAGCCTAGAGCGGGTATTGAACATGTTCAAGAAGTGGCGATCAGTGACTGTGGACACTGTGGCGCGGCGCTGGGCGCGCGCCGTCCGGTCGAGCCCTGGAGCCCGACCGGACGGCGTCGAGGCTCAGTGAGCCAGGCCGAGGGCCTCGGCCGCCGCGCGGCCGTTGGCGTGGCTCGCGCCGTAGGTGGTGACGAAGGCGCGTACGCCCACTGGGCGCCACTGGGCCGGCCAGCCCATCTCCACCACGGTCACCGGGTGCTGGGCCGCCAGGTCGGCGATCAGTTCCGGGCCGCCGGACAGCCGGTGCAGGTGCCGTCCGACCAGCACGATGGGACGATCCCCGGCCAACCCGCGCAGCGTGGCCGGGTCGGTCTCGCTGGCGATCACCCGGATTTCCCGCCTGCCGTCGAGGTGCGGGCCGAGGCCCCACGGCACCCGTCCCTCGGCGATGGTGGACTCGGTGTGCAACTGCACCACCAGCGGCTCATCCAGGCCGGTGAGCACCCCCTCCACCTGCACCGCCCGGCGTGCCACCGCGTACCCCAGATCGGAGTCCGCGGCGGTCGGTGACCCGCCGGCGGCCCGGGTCCAGGCGGCGAGCGCGGCGGCGCGGCCGGCGGCCTCCTCGACCCGGGCGATCGGCAGTCGACCGTCGGCGGTCGCCTCGACGATCTCGGCGGCCACCCGCTCGACCAGCGCGGCGTCGACCTTCGCGCCGATACAGAGCAGGTCGGCGCCGGCCGCCAGGGCCCGGACCGCAGCCGGCCCGACACCTCCGGCGGCCACCGCGGCACCCTTCATCTCCAGCGCGTCGGTGATCACGGTGCCGGTGAAGCCGTACTCGGTACGCAGCAGGTCGACCAGGACGGCCCGGCTGAAGGTGGCCGGGTCGTCCCCGGTCAGCGCCGGCACCCGGATGTGCGCGGTCATCACGGCACGCGCCCCGGCGGCGACGACCGCGGCGAACGGCGGCAGGTCGCGCTGGCGTAGCAACTCCAGCGGTACGTCCACAGTGGGGAGTTCGTGGTGGGAGTCGGTGCTGGTGGCGCCGTGGCCGGGAAAGTGCTTGGCGCAGGCCGCGACGCCGGCGGACTGCAGGCCGATCACGGCGGCGGCCGAGTGGGCGGCCACCCGCACGGGGTCGGCGCCGAAGGAGCGGGTGCCGATCACGGGGTTGTCGTCGGCGGTGTTCACGTCGACGGTGGGGGCGAGGTTGACGGTGATGCCGAGCGCGGCCAGGTCGGCGCCGATCGACTGGTAGACCTGTCGGGTCAGCGCCACGTCGCCGACCGCGCCGAGTGCGGCGTTGCCGGGGTACGGGCTGCCGGTGGCATGTGCCAGCCGGGTTACGTCGCCACCCTCCTCGTCGATGGCGATCAGCACGTCCGCCCGGCCGGCGCGCAGCGCGGCGGTGCCCGCCGCCACCTGCGCGGGGTCGTGCACGTTCGTGCCGAACAGGGTGTGCCCGGCCAGCCCGTCGGCCACCAGGTCGACCGCCCAGTCCGGCGGGACCGGTCCCGGGTACGCGGCGAGCAGCGTGCCCAGCGCGAGCCGACGCAGTCCTGGATCGAGCCCCACGTGATCTCCCCCTTCGGTCCCCCGGGCACGAACGTCGTACCGGCGGTGGTCGTCGCCCTGCCGGGTCGGCCGAGCACTCTGCCTCGGGGTGGCCGTTACGCTACGGCTACCCGTTCGCAGGTCGGTTTACAGTTAGCAAAGTTTACTAAAACTAGAGGACGTGGCATGAGTGCGACCCGGCTGCCCGGCACCCCCCGCCTGTTGCGGGCGCTCAACGACCGCGCGGCGTTGGAACTGCTCCTGGAGCGTGGGCCGCTCACCCGGGCCCGGCTCGGCGAGCTGACCGGGCTGTCCAAGGTCACCGCCTCGCAACTCGTCGAGCGGCTGGAGGAGCGCGGCCTGGTCAGCCGGGTCGGCGAGCAGGCCGGCGGGCGAGGGCCGAACGCCCAGCTCTATGCGGTGCGTCCGAGCAGCGCCCACGTCGTCGGGGTGGACGTCGGGCCGGACCGCGTGGTGGCCGCCTGCGCCGACATCACCGGCGCCGTCATCGGCCGCGTGGAGCAGTCGACGCGGGACACCGACGATCCGGTGGGCGTGGTGCACAACGCCGTGGTGCAGGCCGCCAGCAGCGCTCAGGCGCAGCTCAGCAGCGTCCGCCGGATCGTGCTCGGCACGCCGGGCCTGGTCGATCCGCACACCGGCGACATCACCTTCGCCTTCAACCTGCCGCGCTGGCACAGCGGTCTGCTCGCCGCGCTGCGCGACGATTTGCACACGCCTGTGGTCTTCGAGAACGACGTCAACCTGGCCGCGGTGGCCGAGGCGCAGTCCGGCGCGGCACAGGGCGTGGCCGACTTCGTCCTCGTCTGGGTGGGCGCCGGCGTCGGCCTGGCGATCATGCTGGGTGGTCGCCTGCACCACGGCAGCAGCGGCGCGGCCGGCGAGATCGGCTACCTGCCGGTGCCCGGCGCGCCGATCCCGCGCGACGTCTCGCGGCGTGCCAAGCCGGCCTTCCAGCAGGTGATCGGCGGCGACTCGGTCCGCGCGGTGGCCCGCGAGCACGGCTACCCGGACACCGACGCCGCCGAGGCCGTCCGCGCGGCCGTCGCCGACGGCGCTGCGGGCGGCCCGATGCTCGACGAGCTGGCCCGTCGGCTCGCGCTCGGCGTGGCCAGCACCTGCGTGGTGCTCGACCCGCCGTTGGTCGTGCTGGCCGGGGAGGTTGGCCAGGCGGGCGGGGCGGCGCTCGCCGACCGGGTGCAGCGGGAGGTCGCGGCGATCACCCTGGTCCGGCCACGGGTGGTGCCCACCGGCCTCACCGAGGAGCCGATCCTGCGCGGCGCGCTGCGCACCGCCTTGGACGCCGTTCGCGACGAGGTGTTCGGCTCCACCGTCGGCTGAGCCCGCTGGGGCGGTCATGTGAAGGAATATTTCACCGCAGCCCGTCGAGCTGCAAGCTCTTGCCGGCTGTCGCCGGGCCCCGCGCGGCGAGCCGCCGGGTCACCCGGCGCGGTGCGGGTGACCCGGCCCGGCCCCTTTAGATCAGGTCGCGGCGACGGAACACGGCGAACGCCGCCACGGTCAACCCGCCGGTGATCACGAGCAGCACCACAAGCGCGGGCCCCCAGGTCAGGCTGTAGAAGCCCTCGCAGTAGCCGTTGCCGCTGTTGCCCCGACAGCGCTGCGCGTCCCAGAAACGGG
Organism: Micromonospora sp. NPDC005197; assembly: GCF_040608295.1. Classification (NCBI taxonomy): domain Bacteria; kingdom Bacillati; phylum Actinomycetota; class Actinomycetes; order Micromonosporales; family Micromonosporaceae; genus Micromonospora; species Micromonospora sp. NPDC005197. Next base: position 93,182 of record NZ_JBEXHY010000007.1, read on the forward strand.
CCTCGCCGTTGAGCCACGCTCCGATGTGGCTGGACAGCATCAGCTGGTCCGGCCGTCGGGCATCGACGATCTCCAGCACCAGCCGGGCGCCCAGCTCCCAGACCACCGCGTACGCGGCGGCCGCGCCGAGCGCCGCCGAGGTGTGCCGGCCCAGCGTCGCGATCGCGAAGCCCACGGCGGTGGCCAACAGCACCAGCACCAGGCCGCGGCCGTGCACGGCCGCCAGCGAGCGCCAGAAGTCGTCACCGAGCTGACCGGCCAGCCCGGCGGTCTGCCCGATCACCCAGAAGGTGGCCAGGTAGACCAGCGACGCCGCCACGGCCAGCGCCAACACCGTCCCGAGCAGGGTGCCCAGCTTCGTGGCGAGCACCGTCAGCCGACGCGGCCGCCACAGCAGCAGGTTCACCACCCCACCGGAGTTCAGGTCCGCCCCGATGTACGAGGCGCCCACCAGAAACCCGAACAGCACCAGGAACGCGATGAGGAAATACAGCAGCGGGCGGGCCTGCTGGGCGAAGCTGAACACCCCGGGCAGGTAGTCGGCCGCGATCGGCAACCGGTCCTGCCGGATGGGGTCCAGCTCCGAGCAGTCGTCCGGGAAGTAGTCGCCCGTGTCGTCGGGCGAGATCCCGGCGTCCTGCCGGGCCAGGCACTGCTGGTGGGTGGCCTCCATGTTCCGCCGCGCCGCGATGGCCTGCGCCCGCGCCGAGCTGAGCTCGTCGGCGGTCGGCCGGTGCGAGCCGGCCAGGGTGGTCGCTGCGGTGACGGCGAACGCCAGCGCCAGCAGGACGACCATGAGCTGCACGAAGCGGCGCGCGAACAGCCGCTCCAATTCGGCCCGGACCAGGTTCACGCGTCCACTCCCCGTACGTCGAGATCGATCACGGCGCCGTCGGCGCCGGACGGCGGCGCCCAGTCGTCGACCTGGCGGGGCACCGACGGATGCTCGCCGGCGCCGGTCAGCTCCAGGAAGACGCTCTCCAGATCGGGCCGGAGCGGCGTCAGCTCGCTCACCCACAGCCCCTGCTCGCCCAGCACCCGGCTGATGACCGTCGGATCGGTCGCCCCGCTCACCACCAGCGCGTCACCCTCGACGGCAGCCGTCAGCTCCGCCGCGTGCAGCAGCTCGGCGGCACGGACCGGCTCGGCCACCCGGACCAGGAACTCGTGCCGGTCGTGACCCGCCAGCACCTCGTCCACCCGGCCGGCCGCCACCCGCTGCCCGCGCGAGATGATCGTGACGTGGTCGCAGATCAGTTGGATCTCGCCCAGGATGTGGCTGGACACCAGCACGGTCACCCCGGCCGCCGCGAGCGACCGCATCAGGTCGCGCATCTCGCGGATGCCCGCCGGGTCGAGGCCGTTCGCCGGCTCGTCCAGGATGAGCAGCTGCGGATCCTTCAGCAGGGCGGACGCCACCGCGAGGCGCTGCTTCATGCCCAGCGAGTAACCCTTCACCCGCTCGTCGCCGCGGTCGCGCAGGCCCACCAGCTCCAGCGCCTCGTCCACGCGGGAGATCGACACCCCACCGGCGCGCGCCAGCAGCCGCAGCGTGCGGCGCCCAGTGAAGTTGCCGAAGAACTGCGGACTCTCCACGATCGCGCCGACCCGACCGGCCACCCGGGGCAGCAGCTCGGGCGACGGCTCGCCGAACACCGTCATCCGCCCGCCGTCGGCCCGCACCAGCCCGAGCAGGGCGCGCAGCGTGGTCGTCTTGCCGGAGCCGTTGGGCCCCAGGAAGCCGTGGATCTGCCCGGCCTCGACCAGCAGGTCGAACCCGTCGACCGCCACCCTTCTGCCGTGGCGCACGCTGCGGAAGGTCTTGCGCAGACCCTCGATCTCGATGACCGCGCTCATCCGCGCGGCTCCGTACGTCGATCGGGCATGGGTCGTCCTCCGGTTGTGGTGATCAACGACACGGTGCCTCACCCTATGGCCGGGGCGCCGCCCATGGGGGGCGCCCCGGCGCTGCGTGGTTGGATGGTCGGGTGACTGGTGACCTGATCCCCGGCGCTGCCGGCGCCGCGCCTGCCGCCGCACCCGTGGACCCGGATCTGGTGGTCAGCCTCGACAGCGTCGGCGTACGCCGCTCCGGCACCGCCCTGCTGCAGGACCTGACCTGGCGGGTCGAGCTGGACGAGCGCTGGGTGGTGCTCGGCCCCAACGGCGCGGGCAAGACCACCCTGCTCAACCTGGCCGCCGGCCGGCTGCACCCCACCACCGGCGTCGCGCACGTGCTCGGTGAGCGGATCGGCCGCACCGACGTCAACGAGCTGCGTACCCGCATCGGGCTCTCCACCGCCGCGCTCGCCGAGCGGGTGCCCGCCGACGAACAGGTAAGCGACGTGGTGGTGACCGCCGCCTGGTCGGTGGTCGGGCGCTGGCGGGAGAGCTACGACCGCGGCGACGAGGCGCGGGCGCGGGCGTTGCTCAGCCAGCTCGGCGTCGGCAACCTCGCCGAGCGCCGCTACGGCACCCTCTCCGAGGGCGAACGCAAGCGCGTCCAGATCGCCCGGGCACTCATGACCGATCCGGAGCTGCTGCTGCTCGACGAGCCCACCGCCGGGCTCGACCTGGGTGGCCGCGAGGACCTGGTCACCCGGCTGGCCGAGCTGGCGTACGACCCGGACGCCCCCGCCATGGTGCTCGTCACCCACCACGTTGAGGAGATCCCGCCCGGGTTCACCCACGCGCTGCTGCTGCGCGAGGGCGCCGTCGTCGCCCAGGGTCTGCTCGCCGAGACGGTGACCGGCGACAACCTCTCCAAGACCTTCGGTCTGCCGCTGGTGGTCGAGCGGTCCGGCGACCGCTACACCGCGCGCGCCGCCTGAGCGGGTGACCGTGTCGCAGACCCGGGTGGCGGTGGTCGGCAGCGCCAACATGGACCTGGTCGCGATGGCGCCGTCGCTGCCCCGACCGGGCGAGACCATGCTCGGCACCGAATTCGTGATGGTGCCCGGTGGCAAGGGCGCCAACCAGGCCATCGCCGCGGTCCGGGCCGGCGCCTCCTGCGCCTTCCTGGGCGCGATCGGCTCCGACGCGTTCGGCGTGACGCTGCGGGCCCGGATCACGGCGGCCGGCGTGGACACCGGCCACCTGCGGGTGGTCTACGGCACCTCCGGTGTGGCGCTCGTGATGGTCAACGCGCAGGGGGAGAACGCCATCCTGGTCACCCCCGGCGCGAACGACGCGCTGGTCGGCCTCACCGACGAGGAACTGGCGACGGTACGCGGGGCGGACGTCCTGGTCGCCCAGCTGGAGATCCCGGTGCAGACGGTGACCGCCGCCGCGCTGGCCGCCCAGGCCGCCGGCACCCGGGTGATCCTCAACGCCGCACCGGCCCGGGACCTCCCACCGGAGCTGCTCGGGGCGGTGGACCTGCTGGTCGTCAACGAGGGCGAGGCGCAGGCGTTCACCGGTCGGGGCCGGGAGGAGCCCCGTGCGCTGCTCGACCTGGTGCCCCGCGCCGTGCTCACCCTCGGTGACGCGGGCGCCTGGTACGTCGACCGCAACGGCGCCGAGGTGCACGTGCCCGCGGTCCGGGTCGACGTGGTCGACTCCACAGCGGCCGGCGACGCGTTCACGGCCGCGCTGGCGGTCGGCTGGGGCGAGGGGCGGGACGTCGTCGACGCGGTGCGCTGGGCGGCGGCGGCCGGCGCGGCCTGCGTACGCAAGCTCGGCGCCTCGGTGGCACTGCCGCAACGCGCCGAGATCGACGCGCTGTACGCCCCGGGCTGACCCGTCGTCGAGCACCGCGATGTCGACGCGCCGGCCACGTCACGCCGGCCGGCCGGCTCCCGTCCGGAAGGCCCGCCGGTACGCCGACGGTGACGTCAGCATGATCCGCCCGAAGTGGTGGCGGTAGGTGACCGGGGTGTCGAAGCCCACCGCGCCGGCGATCTGCTCGATCGGGGCTTCGGTCTCCTCCAGCAGCGCCAGACTGGCCCGGACCCGCTGGTCGATGAGCCACCGGATCGGGCTGGTCCCGGTGGCTCGGGTGAAGTGCCGCAGATAGGTGCGCGGTGACATGTGTGCCCGCCCGGCGAGCCGGGCGATGCTCAGCGGCTCGGCGAGGTGCGCGAGCGCCCACTCGATGCTGGCGGCGATCCGGTCGTCGCCCGGGTCGGCGGTCACCGGCGCCTCGACGAACTGGGCCTGTCCGCCGTCGCGGTGCGGAGGGATCACCAACCGGCGGGCGACCGCGTTGGCGATGGCCGCGCCATGGTCACGCCGCACCACGTGCACGCTGAGATCGAGTCCGGCGGCACTGCCGGCGCTGGTGAGCAGGTCGCCGTCATCGAGGTAGAGCACGTCCGGGTCCACCTCGACGCGCGGGTACCGCCGCGCCAGCAGCTCCGCGTACCGCCAGTGGGTGGTGGCCCGCCGACCGTCCAGCAGCCCGGCACCGGCCAGCGCGAACGCGCCCGAGCAGATCGACATGATCCGGGCACCGCGCGTGTGCGCCCTGCGCAGCGCGGCCACCAGCGCGGGCGACGGGTCGGCGGTCACGTCCGGCACGCCGGGCACGATCACCGTCCGCGCCGCCGCCAGCTCCGCCAGGCCGTACGGGGTGTGCAGGCTGACTCCGCCGACCACCGGGACCGGCCCCGGCTTCTCGGCGCAGATCACCAGGTCGTACCAGTCGACGTCGAACTCGGGGCGGGGCAGCCCGAACACCTCGGTGACGATGCCGGTCTCGAACACCGACATTCCCGGGTACGCGAGCACGGCGACGCGGTGACCGGCGGCCGGCTGTCGCGGCGTCGGCAGCCGGCGCGCGCTGTTCGGCATGGCGGGATGTTAGCGCAGGACGTCGTTCCCGCCACTCGTCCCGGCCGCCGGGCACGGCCACGATCAGTGTCATGACCTTCACCTTCGCCGTCCCGCCAGCCGCTCCGGACGCCGCAGCCGCCCACTTTCTCGCCCGACTCAGCGTCCAGACCGATGTCAGTGACGTGCACGCCGACCTGGCCGCCCGTACCCCCGGGCTCGTGGTGGTCGACTCCCGGGGGGTGACCGGCTGGGCACAGGGGCACCTGCCGGGAGCGGTGCACCTGCCCACCGCCGAGATCGCCGCCCGGGCGCCCGACCTGATCCCCGCCGGTACGGCGGTGGTCACCTACTGCTGGGGGCCGGGCTGCAACGGGGCGACCCGGGCGGCGCTGGAGTTCGCCCGGCTCGGTATTCCGGTCAAGGAGATGCTCGGCGGGTTCGAGTACTGGGTACGGGAGGGGCTGCCGGTGGAGACGGAGAACGGGCTGACCCGGCGTCCCGTCGACGATCTGACCGCACCGAGGGCGACGATCACCTGCGACTGCTGATCCGGCTACCGGCCTGCCCTGACCGGGCGTGGGTTCAGCCGGCGGGTTCGTCGCTGAGCTTCTCGCCGCGTCGCCGCAGCATGCCGAGGCCGGGGATGCCCGCCACGGCGAGCTTGAGATCACGGGTGACGTCCAACAGGTCGTGCAGGTCGGGCCCGACCCGGTCCAGCGTCGCGAGGATGGGCAGGATGTCGGCGGTCAGGTGCTCCTTGAGCTTGGGCAACTCGTCGATCAGGTGGATCGCCGCGGTGATCTCCTCGTGGCTCAGCTCCTCGACGAACCTCCCGGTCATCGGCGCGGCCCGCCGCAGCGCCGGCTCGTACGCCGCCAGCAACTCCGCCGCCGTGGTCGCCGCCTGCGCGGCGGTGCCCACGGTGACCGCGGCGCTGCCGGCCACCGCCTCGGCCTCGGTGACCACCGTGCCGGCGACGTGCGCGACCTTCTCGGCCTCGGTGACCACCACGGCGGCGGCCGTCGCCACCTCGCTGGCGGTGTCGATGGCGGTGGTCGCGGCGGCGCTGATCACCGCGACCTCGCGGACCGCCGCCTCGGCGTCGGTGAGCACCGCATCGGTCCGGTCCAGGGTCGTCTCGATCCGATCCACCACGCCGTTGATCCTGGCCAGCAGCGCTTCCACCCCGTCCAGCACCGCGAACGCGCGGGCGGGCACGGCGGCGAACGAGGCTGCCGAGCCGAGCGCCTGGTCGAGGGCGGAGCGGGTCAGGCCGACCACGGCGGTCGGTGTGGGGAGGGGAATCGCCATGGGACCAAGTGTGCGTCGGCCCCGCCACAACCGCTCGCGGGCGACCGTCGGCGCGGCCTGCGGCGGTAGGGTGCCGGCATGTCGGCCCCCTCGCCGCACCACCCGCCGAGCACCCGGGCGGCCGTCCTGCTCGCCGTGCTCGCGGCGATGGCCGCCGCGCTCGGCACGGCGGTGCTGGTCCGCGCGGACGTCGGCCTCTCCGTGCGGCAGGTCACCGTCGGCGGCGTGCCGATGACCGAGGTACGCGCCGGCCCGCCGACACCTGACGCGCGGCGGCCCGGCGTGGTGATCGCGCACGGATTCGCCGGCTCGGCGCGGCTGATGCGCCCGATAGCCGACACCGTGGCCCGCCGGGGAGCGGTGGCGCTGCTGTTCGACTTCGCCGGGCACGGCGCGAATCCGGCCCGACTCGGCCCCGACATGCCACCCGCGACGCTCGCCGCCGACCTGGACGCCGCGGTCGGATACCTGCGCGCCCAGCCGGATGTGGACCCGGCCCAGATCATGCTGGTGGGACACTCGATGGGCGCGGGCGCGGTGACGCGGTACGCGGCCGGGCACCCGGATATCGCCCGGACGGTGGCGATCTCGCTGCCCGACGCCGGCGAACTGCCTCCGGGCCACCCGGCGGAGCTGTTGCTCATCGTCGGCGGCGCGGAGTTCCCCGCGTTCCGGCGCGCGGCCGACGACGCCGTGCGGCGCGGGGCGGCGGTGGGCCGACGGCCAGCGGTGGTGGTGCCCGGTGTGGAGCACATCTCGGTGCTCTTCGCCCCGCGTACCCACGAGGAGATCGCCGACTGGCTGCCCAGCGTCGACGGGGCCGCGTCGCCCCGACCGCTCGTCCGGCTCGCCGGGGCGGCGCTGCTGGTGTTCGCGTTCGCCGTCGGCGTCGTCCCGTTGGCGGCCCTGCTCCTGGGCCGGCGGGCCGGCGGAGGAACGGCGTCGGCGGGAGGCGGGGCGCCACTGCGTGGTCTCGCCCTGCTCGGGCTGGTCGTCCTCGCGAGCGGTCTCGCGGCGGCCGTCGCGGCCGTCCTGCCGACCAACCGTCTCCCGCTCGCGGTCGGCGGTTACGTCACGGGCTTCCTGCTGGTCAGCGGGGTACTGGTGGGCGGTGGCCAACGCTGGCTGCCCGCCGCGACGCGAGCGCCCGGCGTGGCCGTCGACGGGACCGGTCGTCGTACGCCGGCACGGACCGCGGTCGCGGCGCTGGCGCTGACGGCGTACGCGATTCTCGCCGTGGCGCTGCCGATCCACCTCGGACTGACCTCGGCGCTGCCGGTCGGTGCCCGCTGGTGGCTGCTCCCGGTCGTGATCGCCGCGTGCCTGCTGTTCCTGCTGGGCGTCGAGCAGGTCGCGGCCGGCCGGACCTGGCGTCGCCTGCTGGTCGTCGCGATCACCGTGCTCGTGTTGAGCACGTCGGCGGTGCTCGGCCCGGCACCCGGGTTCGTGCTGCTGGTGGTGCCGTTGTTCGCCGTGCTGCTCGGCTGGCACGTGCTGTGGGCGGCGGTGCTGCGCCGGTACGCGACCCCGCGCTGGCTGCCGGCCCTCGTGGGCGCCGTCCTGGTGGGCTGGCCGATCGCCACCACCCTGCCGTTGCGCTGACCAGATGCTCCGCCCGGCGAGGGGTCTAGCGGCCGGCGCGGGCGACGCGCAGCGCCCACCAGATCAGTGGCACCTGCATCGGCACCCGGCCGTAGGCGATGGCCCGTTTCGACGGCCGCCGGTGCCGCCAGTCCACCGCCATCTTCACGTTGGCCGGCAGCACGGCGACGAACAGCGCGGCGGCGGCCCGACCGCCGGCCCGTCGGGTGGCGGGGTGCGCCACCGCCGCCGCCACCGTCAGCTCGGCGATCCCGCTGGCGTAAGTCCAGAAGCGGGCCGGCCCGGGCAGCGCACGCGGCACGATCGGGTCGTAGAAGCCGGGGCGCAGCAGGTGGGTGACGCCGGCCGTGGCGAGCAGCCCGGCGAGCGCGACGGCCTCGCCGCGACGGGTGGTCATCGATGGTCCCCCTGCTGTTCGACGGCGCGTTGCACGGCCCGGTAGATCTGCCCGAACCGTAGCGCGTCCGGCGTGCGCAGCAGCATGTGCTCCTGACCGTGGTGCTGCACCCACAGCTCGTGCACGTGGCTGCCGCGCTCGTACGAGCGGTCCAGCCAGCCGAGGGGAATCTCCAGGAACGGGGCCAGTGCCAGCGCCCCCACCGCACAGGCGGCCAGGATGATCAGCGCCAGCTGCCAGTTGCCCCGATCCTGTGCCGACCAGGCCAGCGAGACGACGCAGACCAGCGCGACGAGGGGCGGCAGCGACAGCAGCAGGACCAGCACACCGCGACCCAGCACCCGGCCGCGTACGGCGAGGGTCTTCTGCCCTCGTTCGTGCCAGACGAACGTCACGTCGGGCAGGGCGATCACCTGACCGCCCGCCCGGATCGACTCGGAGGTCACCTGCACCGCGTCGTCCCGGTAATAGAGGGTCATCACTAAGCCTAACCACCGACAGGCAACCCGCGCGCCTGCGCGGCGGCGACAACGGCCGCGATCCCGAACGAGATCTTGGACAGTTTCCGTCAGCGGTTGACGGAAACTGTCCAAGATCCGCGATGGGCGGGGTGGCGAGGCGGGCTAGCGGCGGGCGGGCTGGGTGTGCTCCATCGCGCGCTGCACCGCCCGGTAGATCTGCCCGAAGCGCAGCGCGTCGCCGGTGTGCAGCAACCGCACCGGCTGGCCCCGCCAGCGGGCCCAGATCTCCATCTGCCGGCTGCCCCTGGCGTACGAGCGGTCCAGGTGTTCGAAGAGGAAGTCGGCGACCGGGCCGACGGCCAGCCCGACCAGCACCGAGGCGCCGACGATCGCGATCGTCACGGTGGGGGAGCGGTGCAGCCAGGCGGCCAGGCCGATGCCGAGCACGGCCGCGACCAGCGGGCCGGCCAGCGCGGCGCCGAGCGCGCCTCGCCCGACCAGCACCCGCCAGGAGCGGCTGCCCCGGCGGTGCCAGACCATGGTGATCTCGGCCAGCGAGTAGCTGCGGCCGTCGACCTGGACGGCGGTGGAGGTGACCTGCACCGACCTGTCGTCGTAATACGTGATCATGGCTGGACTCCCGCCCGCGGGGCTGACACCACACTACTTACCCCAACGAGCCGGGTCGTAAGGTTGGCACGCGACTTCGACGAGGAAGTGAGGGCAGCGTGGGCGAGTTCGTTCGGCTGGAGACCACTGACGGCATCGGCACCATCCGGCTGGAGCGGCCGCCGATGAACGCGCTCAACACCCAGGTGCAGGAGGAGTTGCGCGCCGCCGCCACGGCGGCCACCGCCGACCCCGAGGTCCGTGCCGTCATCGTGTACGGCGGGGAGAAGGTCTTCGCCGCGGGCGCGGACATCAAGCAGATGGCCGAGATGTCCTACGTGGACATGGCCGACCGGGCGGCTGCCCTGTCCAGCGCGCTCGGCGCGATCGCGCGGATCCCCAAGCCGGTGGTCGCCGCGATCACCGGGTACGCCCTCGGCGGGGGCTGCGAGCTGGCGCTGGCCTGCGACTGGCGGGTCGTGGCCGAGGACGCCAAGCTCGGCCAGCCGGAGATCAAGCTGGGCATCATCCCCGGTGCGGGCGGCACCCAGCGGCTGGCCCGCCTGGTCGGGCCGGCGCGGGCGAAGGATCTGATCATGTCCGGGCGGATGGTGGACGCCCAGGAGGCGCTGCGGATCGGCCTGGCCGACCGGGTCGCCCCGGCCGCCGAGGTGTACGACGCGGCGGTCGCGCTCATCACGCCGTACCTCAATGGTCCGGTGCAGGCGCTGCGCGCGGCGAAGCTGGCGGTCGACGGCGGCCTGGACATGGACCTGAACTCCGGTCTGGCCTGGGAGAGTCAGCTCTTCGCGGCGCTGTTCGCGACCGACGACCGGCGCGAGGGCATGGCCGCGTTCGTCGAGAAGCGCAAGCCGGACTTCACCGGCCGCTGACGATTAGCCGAGAACGGTTCACATTGTTCCTACCGGCCAGTAGCGTGGGGCCTCGGTCATGAGCGACGAAGGGGAGCGGCGAATGACGGAGCGGATCGAGGGTCACGGCGGAGAGCTGGCCCTCGCGGCACTACGCGCGCACGGCGTACGGGAAATGTTCACGCTGTCCGGCGGGCACGTCTTCCCGCTGTACGACGCCGCGCACAAGGCCGACTTCCCGATCTACGACGTCCGGCACGAGCAGTCCGCGGTCTTCGCCGCCGAGGCGGTGGCCAAGCTCCAGCGCCGTCCCGGCCTCGCCGTGCTCACCGCCGGCCCCGGTGTCACCAACGGCATCTCGGGCATGACCAGCGCCTTCTTCAACGCGTCCCCGGTGCTGGTGCTCGGTGGCCGGGCACCCGCCTTCCGGTGGGGGTCGGGCAGCCTCCAGGAGATGGACCACCTGCCGCTGGTCGCCCCGGTCACCAAGCACGCCGAGACGGTGTTCAGCACCGACGACATCCCGCGTGCGGTGGGCGCCGCCCTCACCGCCGCGCTCACCCCGCACCGGGGCCCGGTCTTCCTGGACTTCCCGCTGGAGACGGTCTTCTCGGTCACCGAGACCGACCTGCCCGCGCCGTCCGGCGTCGACGCCGTCGAACCGGACCCGGACGAGGTCAGCCGGGCCGCGACGCTGATCGCCGGCGCGCAGCGGCCGGTCATCATCGCCGGCTCGGACGTGTACGCGGGCGACGCGGTGGCGGCCCTGCGCGAGGCCGCCGAGGCGTTGCAGGTGCCGGTCTTCACCAACGGGATGGGCCGCGGCTCCCTGCCCCCGGAGCACCCGCTCGCCTTCGCCAAGGCCCGCCGCGCCGCGCTCTCCGGCGCCGACGTCGTCGTGGTGGTCGGTACGCCGCTGGACTTCCGGCTCAGCTTCGGCGACTTCGGCGACGCCAAGGTCGTGCACATCGTCGACGCCCCCAGTCAGCGCGCCACGCACGTGCAGCCGGCCGTCGCCCCCGCCGGTGACCTGCGCCTGATCCTCTCCGCGCTGGCCGACCACGCCGGTGACCGGGCCGACCACAGCGGATGGATCGCCGACCTTCGTACCGCCGAGGACGCGGCCCGCGCCCGCGACGCCGCCGAGATGGCCGCCGAGACCGACCCGATCCGACCGGCCCGCGTCTACGGCGAGCTGCGCCGGGTGCTCGCCCGCGACGCGATCACCATCGGCGACGGCGGCGACTTCGTCTCGTACGCCGGTCGGTACCTGGAGCCGGCCCAGCCCGGCACCTGGCTGGACCCGGGCCCGTACGGCTGCCTGGGTACCGGCATGGGCTACGCGATGGGCGCCCGGGTCAGCCACCCGGACCGGCAGATCTGCGTGCTGATGGGCGACGGCGCGGCCGGGTTCTCGCTGATGGACGTCGAGTCGCTGGTCCGGCAGAAGCTGCCGGTGGTGATCGTCGTCGGCAACAACGGCATCTGGGGGCTGGAGAAGCACCCGATGCGGGCCATGTACGGCTACGACGTCGCCGCCGACCTCCAGCCCGAGCTGCGCTACGACACGGTGGTCAGCGCGCTGGGCGGCGCGGGGGAGATGGTCACGAAGGCCGCCGACCTTCAGCCGGCCCTGCAGCGGGCGTTCGACGCCGGAGTGCCGTACCTCGTCAACGTGCTCACCGACCCGACCGACGCGTACCCCCGCTCGTCGAACCTGGCCTGAGTCGCACCCGCCGCCGTCGCCCCTCGCGGGCGGCGGCGGTGCGGCGTCTTCCCGCAGTTAAATACGCGGAATGTCAGCGTCGGTCGACGTAACGTCAGCGCGGGAACGGCGGGATGTCAGACCTGTCGCCCATGGTGGTGTCATCACCCGCAGACGACAGGAGTTGCGATGGACCACGCGATCCGCGCCGAGGGTCTGGTGCGGCGTTTCGGCGCCACCACCGCCCTCGCCGGAGTTGACCTGGCGGTCCCGACAGGGACGGTCTTCGGTCTGCTCGGGCCGAACGGCGCCGGCAAGACCACTGCGGTACGGGTGCTCGCCACCCTGCTGCGCGCCGACGAGGGACATGCCACGGTGGGCGGCTTCGACGTGGTCCGCGACGCCCACCGCGTGCGTCAGCTGATCGGCCTCACCGGCCAGTACGCCTCGGTCGACGAGACCCTGACCGGCGCGGAGAACCTGCTGCTGATCGGGCGGTTGCTCGGCCTCAGCCGGGCCGACGCCAAGCGGCGGGCCCGGCAACTGCTCGACGACTTCGGGCTCAGCGATGCTGCCGATCGGGCCGTGAAGACGTTCTCCGGCGGGATGCGGCGGCGACTGGACCTCGCCGCCAGCCTGGTCGGCCGGCCGCAGGTGCTGTTCCTCGACGAGCCGACCACGGGCCTGGACCCGCGCAGCCGCAACGACCTGTGGGACATCGTCCGCACGTTGGTCGCGGACGGGGTGACGGTGCTGCTCACCACCCAGTATCTGGAGGAGGCCGACCAGCTCGCCGGCGAGATCGCCGTGGTCGACCACGGGCGGGTAATCGCCCAGGGCACGCCGGAGGAGCTGAAGGCGAAGATCGGCGGGCAGACCCTCACCGTGCGCCCGGCCGACGTCGCCGATCTCGGCACCGTGGTCGCCATCGCCGGCGAGGTGGCCGGGGTGACCCCCGAGGTCGCGCAGAGCGCGGTCACCGTCGCGGTGAACGACCCTCGCGTGCTGCCCGTCATGGTGGGCCGCCTCGACGCGGCCGAGATCCCGGTCGCCGAGCTGGCGCTGCGCGGCGCGAGCCTGGACGAGGTCTTCCTCTCCCTCACCGGCCACCGGGCCGAGGACGCCCCGGCCGACACCGACCTGGAAAGGACCCCGGCATGAGCGCCGTGACCCTCAGCCCCGCGCTCGCCCCGACCCGTCGACTCAGCGTCGCCGCCGGGCTGCGGCACACCTTCACGCTGGCCTGGCGCAGCCTGGTGCAGATCAAACACAACCCGATGGAGCTGCTCGACCTGAGCATCCAGCCGGTGATGTTCGTGCTGCTGTTCACCTACGTCTTCGGCACGGCCATCGCCGGCTCGTCCGGCAAGTACCTCACCTTCATGCTGCCCGGCATCATGGTGCAGAACGCGCTCTTCGCCACGATGACGACGGGGTTCGGGCTGAACAACGACCTCACCAAGGGCGTCTTCGACCGGCTGCGGGCGCTGCCCATCGCCCGGTGGGCGCCGCTGGCCGGCCGGATCCTCGCCGACACCGTCAAGCAGGCGTGGTCGATCGCGCTGCTGCTCGGCGTCGGGTCGATCCTCGGCTTCCGGGTCGGTAACGGCGTACTCGGCGTGGTGGGGGCGTTCGCGCTGCTGCTGGCGTTCACGCTGGCCGCGTCCTGGATCTCGGTGCTGGTCGGGGTGCTGGTGAGCGAACCGGACAAGGTGCAGATCTTCGGCTTCATGGTGATCTTCCCGCTGACCTTCACCAGCAACATCTTCGTCCCGACCGACCGGATGCCGGGCTGGTTGCAGAACTGGGTGGAGGTCAACCCGGTGACCGTGGTGGCCGACGCGCTGCGGGGTCTGCTGGTCGGCGGGCCGGTGGCCGGCCCGGTGCTCCAGACGCTGCTGTGGGGCGCCGGGATCGCGGTGATCTTCGCGCCGCTGGCCGTACGCGGCCTCAGACGTCGAGTCTGAGTGGCGTACCGGCCGGGCTGCGTCTCACACCTCCGGCCGGTCACCCTCACGGGGCGGCTCACCGTCGCGGCGGCGCAGGTCGTCCTCCCGCCGGCGCAGGTCCTCCTCCCAGCGACGGAAGAGTTCCTGGTCCTGCTGACGCGCGCGGTCCTGCACGGAGCGGAGGAACTCCGGGTCGTCGTCGGGAGCGAGCGGGCGGCGCGGCTGCCGTTCGGTGGAGCCGCCGCCGGCCGGCCACGCCCTGCGGGCCGCGGGGCCGGGCTCCCGGCCGGCGACGAACCAGGCGATCGAGCCGACCAGGGGGAAGAACAGGATGATCAGCACCCAGGCGATCCGGGGCAGGGCGCGAATCTGACCCTCCTCGGCGGAGAGGCAACTGATCAGCGCGCAGACGGCGAGGACAATCTGCACCAGGAAGAGGAGAACGTACAGCCGGGCCATGCACCCATCATGGCGCACCGCGTCGCGTCACCACAGTCCGCGAACCGTCGCCAGCACGCCGAGCAGCGCGAGCCCGACGGTGCCCAGCGCGACCAGCGGCAACGTCCGGCCGCCGGTGCGGGCCGCCCCCGTGCCGGTGCCGCGGGGCCAGCAGAGCACGAGCACGCCGCCCCAGACCAGGACGGCCGCACCGGCGATCAGCGCTCCGAACCCGCCGCCGTTCGACGCCAACCGGACGGCGAGCGCGGTCACCACGGTCAGCGTCAGCAGGGTGCGCCGCCAGGCCAGCCGGGTCCGCTCCGGTTGCAGCCCGGGATCGCGTCCGGCGCTCACCGTCCGCCGATCGCGCGCGCCAGCACCGCGATGACCAGCAGCACCGCGCCGGCGCCCACGGCGAGGGCGAGGACGGCGGGGAAGCGGGAGGCGGGCAGCTCCTGGCCGAGCCGGATGGCCCGTTCGGTACGCGCCCAGTGGTCCACCGCGCGGATCGCGACGGCGCCGCCGAGCAGCAGCAGCGCGACCGCGATGACCTCCCGCAGGTGGCTCATCGGCAGCTGCGGCAGGAACTGCGCGGCGGCCAGCCCGCCACCGACGAGCGCCAGGCTGGTGCGTAGCCAGGCCAGGAAGGTTCGCTCGTTGGCCAGCGAGAACCGGTAGTCCGGTGTCTCACCGACGGCGCGCGCCTCGGCCGGGTCGAACCATCGCCTGATCACCTCCCACATGCTGGGAGATTATCCACTTCCCCGGGGCCTTAGCCTGGTGTGGTGACGGATCTTGATGTGACCACGCTGCGCACCGCCTACGACAACCAGCTCCGCCCGGATATCCCCGACCCGGTTCCGGCGGGGGTGACGGTGGAGCGGGACGGGCCGCTGGTCCGGATCATCGGGCTCGACGCCGGGGGGTTCCTCACCTACCGCGACCTGGGAGGGTTGACCGGCGACGCGCTGGACGAGCTGATCGCCCGGCAGGTGGCGCTGTTCCGCGAGCGCGGCCAGTCGGTCGAGTGGAAGCTCAACGGGCACGACGAACCGGCGGACCTGGCGGACCGGCTGCGCGCCGCCGGCTTCGTGCCGGAGGACCGGGAGACCGTCGTGGTCGGGCCGGTCGCGCCGCTGGCCGCCGCGCTGCCCGTCATCCCCGAGGGGGTACGCCTTCGTGAGGTGACCGCGCGCGCCGACCTGGAGCGGATCGCCGCCATGGAGGAGGAGGTCTGGCAGGAGGATCGCTCGCACCTCGTGTGGGGTCTGGCCAAGGAGATCGACGCCGACCCGCACTCGATCACCATCGTGGTGGCGGAGGCGGACGGCACGGTGGTGAGCGCCGGCTGGGTGCGCTTCCCGGCGAAGACCGGCTTCGCCACCCTGTGGGGTGGCTCGACCCTGCCGCAGTGGCGTCACCGGGGCATCTACCGGGCGCTGGTCACCTACCGGGCCCGGCTGGCCGACCAGCGAGGCCGGACGCTGCTGCAGGTCGACTGTTCCGAGGACAGCCGGCCGATCCTGGAGCGACTCGGCCTCGTCCCGGTCACCACCACCACCCCGTACGTCTACACTCCGTGATCATGGAGCAGCGGTTGACGGACGAGGAGCGCCTGACCCTCAAGACGGGCGCCTTCGGCGCGGTCTTCCTGGTCTCGAACGCCGACCCGGGGATGCTGGGCGTGATCCGGGAGAGCGTCGCCGCCTCCGGCGCGTTGGCCGATGCCAGTGGGGTGGTCAAGGAGGCGCTGACCACCGGCCCGCTGCCCCGGCTGCCCCGGGACTCCCAGCTGGAGATCGAGTCGGTGGTGTTGCCGGCGCTCGGCCGCGCGGTGCGGATCCTGCGGGAGAAGTCGCCGGCCGACGTCGAGGCGTACCGCTCGGTGGTGTTGACCGCGGCGGACCGGGTGGCCCGCGCGCACGACGGGGTGGCCCCGGCGGAGGCCGCCGCCATCGACCAGATCCGGGGTGCGCTGGCCGAGCCGGCCTGACCGCGCTGCCTGTCGGTGAGCTGTGTCACTCTGTGTGCCCGGTAGCCGCAACCTACTGGCAGGTAACATTGCGCCGTGGGCAACTGCACAGCAGCCCGCGGTTGACCGGGCGTCGACCGACGCGCGAGGCTGCGGCCCAACCGGGCGAGCCAATCGCAACACCACACAGGAGGGTCGTCGAAGCGCGATGAACATCGTCGTACTCGTCAAGCAGGTGCCTGATTCGGGCGCGGACCGCAACCTGCGCAATGACGACAACACCGTCGACCGCGGTTCGGCGAACAACGTGATCAACGAGATGGACGAGTACGCCATCGAGGAGGCGCTGAAGATCAAGGAGGCGCACGGTGGCGAGGTCACCATCCTGACCATGGGTCCGGACCGGGCGACCGAGTCGATCCGCAAGGCGCTCTCCATGGGCCCGGACAAGGCCGTGCATGTGGTGGACGACGCCCTGCACGGTTCCTGCGCCGTGGCGACCTCGAAGGTGCTCGCCGCCGCCCTCGGTCAGCTGAACGCCGACCTGGTGATCTGTGGCGCCGAGTCCACCGACGGCCGGGTGCAGGTCATGCCGCACATGATCGCCGAGCGGCTGGGCGTCGCGGCGCTCACCGGCGCCCGCAAGCTCACCGTCGACGGCGCCACGCTGACCGTCGAGCGGCAGACCGAGGAGGGCTACGAGGTCGTCACCGCCTCCACCCCGGCCGTGGTCTCCGTGTGGGACACCATCAACGAGCCGCGCTACCCCTCGTTCAAGGGCATCATGGCGGCCAAGAAGAAGCCGGTGCAGACGTTCTCCCTGGCCGACCTCGGCGTCGCACCGACCGAGGTGGGCTTCGACGGTGCGACCAGCGCCGTCGTCGAGCACACCAAGCGTCCGCCGCGCTCCGGCGGCGCCAAGATCACCGATGAGGGCGAGGGCGGCGTCAAGCTGGTCGAGTTCCTCGCCACCGAAAAGTTCGTGTGAGAGCGGGTCTGGACATGTCTGAGGTTCTCGTCGTCGTCGAAGCCACCAAGGAATTCGGCGTCAAGAAGGTCACCCTGGAGATGCTCACCCTCGCCCGTGAGCTGGGCACCCCGAGCGCTGTCGTGCTCGGTGGCGCCGGCGCCGCCGAGGCGCTGAGCGCCAAGCTGGGCGAGTACGGCGCGGAGAAGATCTACGCCGCCGAGGGTGACGAGATCGACGGCTACCTGGTGGCCCCCAAGGCCACCGTGCTGGCCGAGCTGGTCAAGCGGGTGCAGCCGGCCGCCGTGCTGCTGGCGTCCGCCCAGGAGGGCAAGGAGATCGCCGCCCGGCTCGCCGTCAAGCTCGACAACGGCATCCTGACCGACGTGGTCGGCCTGGCCGCCGACGGCACCGCCACCCAGGTCGCCTTCGCCGGCTCCACGATCGTCAAGTCCAAGGTCACCAAGGGTCTGCCGCTGGTCACCGTCCGGCCCAACTCGGTCACCCCGGCCCCGGCCGCCGCGAGCCCGGCGATCGAGCAGCTCACCGTGTCGGTCACCGACACCGACAAGCTGGCCAAGGTCGTCGAGCGGGTCGCCGAGCAGAAGGGCTCCCGCCCCGAGCTGACCGAGGCCGGCGTGGTCGTCTCCGGCGGCCGTGGTGTCGGCAACGCCGACAACTTCAAGCTGGTGGAGGAGCTGGCCGACCTGCTCGGCGGCGCCGTCGGCGCGTCCCGCGCGGCGGTCGACTCCGGCTTCTACCCGCACCAGTTCCAGGTGGGCCAGACCGGCAAGACGGTCTCCCCGCAGCTCTACGTCGCGCTCGGCATCTCCGGCGCCATCCAGCACCGGGCCGGCATGCAGACCTCGAAGACGATCGTCGCTGTCAACAAGGACGGCGAGGCCCCGATCTTCGAGTTGGCCGACTTCGGCGTGGTGGGCGACCTGTTCAAGATCGTCCCGCAGGCCGCCGAGGAGATCCGCAAGCGTAAGTGACCGTGAGACAAGGAAAAGTGGCGGGCGGGGGGCGGGGGGGGGCGTTTTGGGGGGGGGGGGGT